>JBHBLB010000042.1:0-23968 GCA_041791495.1 Porphyromonas sp. | reverse complement strand
TTGTTGGCTCAAAAACGAACAAAAGTCCGTCCTGTTCAAAAACAAAGCGAGCCGCCCTAAGTGGGCGACTCGTTCTATGGAATATATATGTTATTGAAACATCCCGTTTCATACATTTGATAGTTAAGGTAAGTGCCATAATTCTGTCCGAGAACATTCAGTTCCGTTACTTTCGTTTTTCATTGTAATTATATCTTTATCCGAAATCTCTTTGCGATGGGCGTTTCTCCGATTTTGCGTAACCCAAGATTCCTCACAAAGGAAAAGTCCACCTACTCCCTGTATAAGAGTTAATTCTTCATTGTTAATAATATTAGTGACACTCATATACTGTTTGTTTTTATTCTACCAGAATAGGAGGAAGTCTTACTTCCAACTATTTTCTTTTCTCCGTTACGTTCCACATTCATGAGCTTTTTCCATCCTCCCGTGCTAAAATGGATATACTCACCAATAAAACATTCTATTTCCTCTTTGGAGAGTTCTTCATGCAGCACCACTTCTTTCATCATATTAATCCACCAAGAACAAGTGAAATGTATAAAGAATGGAGAAATCTGGGTGTGTAAGTCCGGATAGAGTTCTTTCATTCTCTCCAAATATTCCATGCCGATTGCAGTGCTTTTTTCAATCCACCGCTCCCAATAGTCATTGAATCGGGAGTCTTGTGTATCGAGAAACAACAACTTAAACTCTTTACGGTAACGGGTTATAATGCCCATCACCTCCTGCATGGATTTACGATGATACTCCTCAGAGGTAAAGATTTCAAGGGAAAGACTTTCGTCTCGGTTATGATTATCCAGCATGCCGTTCATCGCCTCTAAAAGCGGATGTAGGACAACAGCCAGCAAATCATCTTTACAGGGATAATAATTGTATATATTACTCAGACCAACACCCGATAGTTTGGAAATTTCACGCATAGATACAGCCTTGAACCCCTTTCGTAGAAAGGCTTCCCGAGCTGTATCCAGCAATAGCTTGCGTGTATAATCCTTTGGCGTTTGCATAGGTCGACATACATTGTCTCAATGTAGTTGCAAATGTCTTAACATTTTCTTGCATGAACAATACCTAAAAATGGCTATTTTCTACTGGCACCCAATATTCATTAAAATAAATTGGGGGCCACACTTACAAAGAGCCACTTATGCTCATATCGAAGCACAAATCCGCAGTAAAAGGAAGCATGCAGCCCTACACACAAAAAGGCTATAAGATGTACTACAAACTGGAAGATATAGAGCGGTTGATTGAACAATCCGCCTCTCCATAATCAAAGAATTTATCACCACTAAATCCAATGTAAGCAGATGAGTAATGATGTAAAAACAAAAAACGATGAAAAAATCATATACTTTTCAGTGCCAGCAACCGCATGATGAAAGGGATAGATACCCTACAAAAAAAGAACAAACCCTTATTGGGCGGGCACCGTTACCTGACGGATGGTGAACTCTCCGACTTGTTGCATATCAATCGTCACACGTTACAGGAATATCGGGAGAATCCCTTTTATCAAACTGGGTGGGAAAGTTCTCTACAAAGAAGACGTAGAAAAACTATTGTAGAAGAATTACCGTCCTCGGTTTGAGATCTCTTGACAAGCAACAGGCAGTAAGAAAAATACTCTTTACTGCCTGCTTTTTCTTGTTCAAACGAATTGTCTTTAATTTACTCTCCAAAGCACCTAAGCTTTTGTCAGATTACTCCTAAGCTTTTACTCACAGAGTAGAGAAGTTAATTCTCCTCTCTTCCTATGAATGTTCTATTTCGGGAATTGCAACAAAGATAGGATATAGCAACACCGCCATTTCTCCAATGCACCAAATTGCATTTCGCTTTTCCTCCAAATGGCTCAAGAAAGTGATTTCTTAGATAAAGCAAGGGCGACATTTCTCATATCTTTCATTATACTTCTATCAAGGACTTTTGCATAATGTTGCGTCATTTTGATGTTGGAGTGACCGAGCATTTTCGCCACATTCTCAATGCTAACACCGTTTGCCAAACAAACAGAAGTAGCATAGCTATGTCTTGCGGTATGCGTGGTTAATTTCTTCTGAATGTTACATAAGTCGGCTATTTCTTTCAGATAACTGTTCATCTTCTGATTACAGGGTACAGGAAGAAGTGTCCCCTTCTTGTGACGGAATGGATGGTTCTCATACTTTTTTAATATTTCCTGTGGTATATCCAACAAGGGAATATTGCACATATTTTTGGTTTTTTGTCGAGGTTTACGAATCCAAAGGGTTCCGTTATCATCTCGCACAAGATGTTCGGGAGATAATTGTTGTACATCAATAAAAGCAAGTCCGGTAAAAGCTGCGAAAATAAAGATGTCACGGACAAGTACAATTCGTTCTACGGTAAATTCTTTTTGGTAAATAGTTTGCAGCTCTTCCAGTGTAAGAAACTCTCGGATAACCTCTTTCTCATGGAATTTTATTCCGATAAAAGGGTCTTTTGTAATCCATTCGTTGGCAAGTGCAAGGTTGATTATCTTTTTCAGACATTTCATATAGCGGATAACTGTGTTTTGTTGGCATTCCTTCTCTGTCTTCAGATAAAATTCAAAGGCACGAACAAACTCTCCATTGATTTCAGTCAATAGAAGATCATCTTTATTGTATCTCCTTTGGATCAATTCCGCCAAATAACGTTTGCACGTTTCATAACGCCGAACAGTAATCAAAGTATAATCTTTACCTATAAGAGCTCGACATTGATCATTATGTTCCTGTATCGTAACAAGGAGAGTTTTGGGTTGTTCTTTCAGAATATTTAAGCCGAAGAATTTTTCTTGAAGAATACGAGCGGTTATTGTGCTCCCTTGTTCTTCTAACTCGGTAAAGATAGAGTGTAACTTGATTTTTGCTTCTTCTATGTAGCTATTCAGTTCGTTGGCTTTACGACTTTTACCACGTACACACTCTTTGGCTTGGTTCCAAGAACTCGGATTGACGCTTTTTCGGATATTGGTTTCGACACGTTGTCCATCAACGGTAATCCTCATGCAAACCGAGGCTTCTCCATTTTTGAGCAGTTTTGTCTTCTTGATAAAGAAGAGCACATTGAATGAAATCCTTCTCATTTCGATACGTTTTTAGTTGATACAAAATTCGGAAATCACTCACGAGTTATCGGTACGCAAATCACTGAATATCAGTGGTAAAGAAACTTTTTCGGTGGAGATTTCATTCTGCTGTTTTTGTTCCACCTTTTGCTCCACCAAAATCGGTAATATTCTGCTATATTTTGCGTAAGCTGGAAAAAGAAAAACTCCCGACTTCGTTTAGAAATCAGGAGTTTACGTCGTTTTGCTTTTCTTCAAAGTGGTGCCACCAGGAATCGAACCGGGGACACAAGGATTTTCAGTCCTTTGCTCTACCAACTGAGCTATGGCACCATTGCGTTATTGCTCTGCAAAGGTAATACTTTTTTTTTATCCGCCAAGTGTCTTGGGGCTTTTTGTACGTCTTGATCGGGTAAATTAAGGGGATTTAATATATGTAATAAGTACATATACTAAATCCCCCTGCTTTATATTATGGACAGTTATATAAAGAATAATCCTAATGACAAGAGCCGGTACAGCTATGATCGTTACATGTGGCAGGCACTCCTCTGAAACGTTTATCCACGACTTCGATAAGCCTTGCCCGAAGTGGGTGCAATCTTATTGTATCTAGTACATCGGACATAAAAGCAATAGTAAGCATCAACTTAGCTTCCATATATGGAATGCCGCGTTGACACATATAGAAAAGTGCCGAGGTATCGAGCTGTCCTGTCGTCATACCGTGCGAACACTTTACATCGTCAGCATAGATTTCAAGTTGTGGCTTGGAATACATTTTTGCCGTATCGGATAGAAGAAGATTACGGTTCGTTTGATAAGACTCCGTCTTTTGTGCATCTCGAGCTACATATATGCGACCACAGAAACTCCCTGTCGAACGATCATTAAGACTGTATTTGAAAAGTTCGTTGCTGTGACAGTTAGGAGACGAGTGGCGTATTATAGAGAAGTTGTCTGCCTTTTGCTCCCCATCGAGGATACATAGCCCACTTATATCAAATGAAGCACGTTCGCCAGCAAGATCAGCATAGAAGTTGTTCCGAGTTTGTCCGTTATGTATGGTTAGATTACTAGTAATAACTGTGCTGTGTGCCTCTTGATGTACGTGCATATTATGCAGGCGTATTGTCTTTTCTCCACTCTCCTCAATATCATAGCATTCGATGTAAGCTTCCTTCTCTGCATATATCTCAGTAACACTTACTCTGAATGATGGATTAGTTGTGGCGGCATGATCACAAAATAGTAAGGTGGCACGACTCCTCTCTTCAGCAATTATAAGTACTCTAGGAAAGGTCATCGTGTTTGGAGCTATCCCAGATAAGTTTATGACATGCAGGGGCTCTGAAAGCTCAACTCCCTTTGGGAAGTAGACAACAAGTGCATCTTGAGTGAAAAGGGTGTTTAGTGCGGATAGAGGATCACTATTCACGGACTTCATCTTATTATAATACTTGCTTACCACTAAGGGATAGTGCTTAGAAAAGTCTGATATACTTCCGATGAAAAAGCCTTTCTCTTTGCTGTCATCTTCCATTCTATATACTCTGTCATCTAGTACAAAGCTCTGTATACCGGACATATATGAGAGATGACAAGGGTAGTCTCTAAGTGGATCTACCCCGAAAGATTTGCGTACGAGATTGATTTCCCACTCTTCAGAGAGCGGCTTATCTATATCGAACCTCTTGTAGCTTTCACTCCAAGTCTTAGGTAGCTCGTTCTTCTTTAGGGAATCAAATGCTACACTTCGTACTTGGTTTAGAATATCTGGAGCGTAGGCGCAAAGAGTGTCATTCACTTTTGAATAACGATCCAAGTATATTTGAGTTATAGATTTTTCCATGCTTGATTCTTGGATATGAGATTATAGCTCTGCATTTTCTTTCAGCCAGTCATAGCCCTTTGCTTCTAACTCGAGAGCTAGTTCCGGTCCTCCAGAATTGATAATCTTACCATTCATCAACACGTGAACGAAATCGGGCTTAATAAAATCAAGCAGACGCTGGTAATGTGTGATAACAATGGTCGCATTATTCGGAGTCTTGAGGCTATTTACCCCGTGTGCTACGACTTTCAATGCATCAATATCAAGCCCAGAGTCGGTTTCGTCTAGTATGGCAAGCTTTGGCTCAAGCATGGACATCTGGAATATTTCATTTCTTTTCTTCTCTCCACCGGAGAAACCTACATTTACTGGGCGATTAGTCAGGTCACTTTTTAATTGAACTAATTCCTTTTTCTCTCTCATCACTTTAAGAAACTCTGATGGAGATAGGGGGGATTTCCCGTGAGCTTTGCGTTGTTCATTTAGAGCGGTACGCATAAAATTTACCATACTCACACCGGGGATTTCGACTGGGTATTGGAAACTGAGAAAGAGTCCTTTGTGTGCTCTCTCTTCGGCTTCCAAGTCGAGAATATCTTCTCCTTCGAAGATTATCTCTCCTTCAGTGACTTCGTAGGATGGGTGTCCTACGAGAACCGATGAAAATGTGCTCTTACCTGAGCCGTTAGGGCCCATTATTGCGTGTACTTCACCTGCACGTACCGTTAAATCGATTCCTTTAAGTATTTCTCTACCTTCAATTGAAGCGTGTAAATTTTTGACTTGTAGCATATATCTGTATATGTAATAGTATGTTTGTGATGGAATTGAATTATAATAATGTCTTCTACTAAGGATTGTGGCTAGCCAACAGATCCTTCAAGAGATATAGTCAGAAGCTTTTGTGCTTCTACTGCAAACTCCATTGGGAGCTTATTCATTACCTCTTTTGCATAGCCGTTGATGATTAAGCCTACAGCTTCTTCCGGACCAATTCCTCTTTGATTGCAATAGAAGATTTGGTCTTCACTGATTTTAGAAGTGGTGGCTTCGTGTTCAAGGATTGCAGTATCATTTTCTACTTCTACATATGGGTAAGTATGCGCTCCGCATTTATCTCCCATGAGAAGACTATCACACTGAGAATGATTGCGGGCATTCTCTGCATTCTTCCCTATTCTCACAAGACCTCGGTATGTGTTGTCGCTATGACCTGCCGAAATTCCTTTGGAAACAATTCGACTTTTAGTATTCTTCCCAAGGTGAATCATCTTAGTCCCAGTATCGGCTTGTTGGAAGTTATTTGTCACAGCCACAGAGTAGAATTCACCTATTGAATAATCTCCCGCAAGGATACAGCTAGGATATTTCCATGTAACAGCAGATCCTGTTTCAACTTGAGTCCAAGATATTTTGGAGTGATGTCCACGGCAGATCCCACGTTTTGTAACAAAATTATATATCCCTCCTTTTCCTTCTTTATCTCCAGGGAACCAGTTTTGTACTGTAGAGTATTTTACTTCAGCATTGTTTTCTGCTATAATTTCAACAATAGCTGCATGTAGTTGATTTTCGTCACGCATAGGTGCAGTACATCCCTCTAGATAAGAGACGTATGAGTCATCGTCCGCCACAATCAGGGTTCGTTCAAACTGACCCGTGTTGATGGCATTGATGCGAAAATATGTTGAGAGTTCCATCGGACAACGTACCCCTTTGGGAATGTATACGAAAGAACCGTCACTGAATACTGCAGAGTTAAGAGCGGCAAAGAAGTTATCTCTATATCCCACCACTTTGCCAAGGTACTTGCGTACAAGATCGGAGTGTTCTTTTACGGCTTCGCTAAATGAACAGAAAATTATACCTTTTTCCGCCAACGTCTCTCTAAAAGTTGTCTTTACAGAGACGCTATCCATAACTGCATCCACTGCCATACCGGCGAGCATTTTCCGTTCATGCAGAGGGATTCCTAGTTTCTCAAATGTATCGAGAAGCTCTGGATCTAGTTCTTCTTCAGTCTTATTTTTCTTTGGCGCAGCAAAGTAAATTATATCTTGAAAGTCAATATCCGGTATGTTTAGGTGAGCCCACTTTGGCATCTCCATTTTTTTCCATGCTTCGAATGCTTGAAGCCTAAATTCCAACATCCATTCCGGCTCCTCTTTCTTTTGAGAGATGAGTCGGATTATATCTTCATTTAGCCCTTTGGGGATATATTCAGTTTCGATGTCTGTTGTAAACCCATATTTGTATTCTGAGTCGGTGACATCAGCAATTATCTTATCTGATTCTGAAAGTTTTTCTATTTCTAACATAAACCTAATATTATGTATTCATACTGCAATGGGAAAACAAGTGCATAGGTGAAAAGGTTCCGAAGTACTCTAATATCTTGGAGAAGAGAACAAATTCTTCCGGTTGATAAGACACATTAAAGTAAGGTGCAACTGAAACTCCGACTGTCCCAAGAGCCCCAATAATTAGAAATGCCCCAAGAAACCCTAGTAACCCTCCAAGCAGCTTGTCAAAAAGCCCGAATGGTGTGGTTTTGATCAATGCTGATAGTACTCTTTGCCCTATGTATGTTATTATGATAGAGAAGATAAAGGTAAGCGAGTACCCGATTACTTTGACTAACATAGGGTCGTTATTTATGCTGGGAATAAATCTTCCTATTATTGGGCCCAGGAGAATAGTTACGTAGATTGCAAATACGATTCCTAAAATTGAAATAACCTGTTTGACGAAACCGTCAAACAGGCCTTTCAATATCGCAAGGATTAGAATGATTGCTACAACAATATCTAACCAGTGCATAGTTATTCATTTATAGTTTTTTCTTTACCTCAAATTCCTCGTATGCTTCAATGATGTCACCTACTGTAATGTCATTGAAGTTATCGATGTTGAGACCGCACTCGAATCCATTACCAACCTCTTTTACGTCATCTTTGAACCTCTTTAGAGACCCTAATGCTCCTGAGAAGATAACTATGCCATCACGGATTATGCGAACTTTATCACTACGTGAGATTTTACCATCTCTTACTATACAGCCTGCGATAGTCCCCACCTTGGTAATCTTGAATGTTTCACGTACTTCGAGATTTGCCGTGATACGTTCTTTGATTTCAGGCGAAAGCATCCCTTCCATGGCTTGTTTGACATCATCAAGTGCAGTATATATAATTGAGTAAGTTCGAATTTCGACCCCTTCGTTCTCTGCAAGCTTTCTTGCTGATGCCGCAGGGCGGACCTGGAAGCCTATGATTACAGCATCAGATGCTGAGGCAAGGATCACATCGGAGTCTGATATCTGTCCTACTGCTTTATGGATTACATTTACTCTGATTTCTTCAGTAGAAAGTTTTACGATAGAGTCGGAGAGAGCTTCGACAGATCCATCCACATCACCCTTGACAATGACATTAAGTTCTTGTACTTTTCCTTCAGCGATACGTTGTCCTAAGCTTTCTAATGTCGGGATACGCTGTGTTCGTTCACGTTGTTCCCGTTTGAGTTGCTGACGTTTGCTTGCTATTTCTCTTACTTCTTGCTCAGTGTCGAGAACATTGAATGCTTCCCCTGCTTGTACGGCACCATTTAGTCCAAGGACCTTTACCGGATCAGATGGTCCCACGCTTTCGACATTAGTCCCTCTTTCGTTAAATAGAGCTTTGACACGTCCGTGGTGTATACCTGCCAGGATATGGTCTCCAATGCGAAGTGTACCTTCTTGAATCAGCACTTTGGTCGTATAGCCACGACCGACTTCCATTGTAGACTCCAGTACCGATCCTACCGCACGCTTATTAGGGTTAGCTTTGAGTTCAAGGATGTCTGCTTCGAGGAGGACTTTTTCAAGGAGTTCATAAATCCCCGTTCCCTTCTTTGCCGAAATTTCCTGCGATTGATATTTGCCACCCCAATCCTCAACGAGATAATTAAGTTGGGCTAATTCCTCTTTAATCTTCTCCGGGTTGGCATGAGGTTTATCTATCTTGTTTATTGCGAAGATAATGGGTACACCGGCAAGTGACGCATGGTTTATCGCTTCTTTCGTTTGAGGCATGACTCCGTCATCGGCAGCGACTACGATAATTACGATATCTGTAACCTTCGCGCCACGGGCACGCATTGCCGTAAATGCTTCATGGCCGGGAGTGTCAAGGAATGTGATCTTACGACCATTCTTTAGTTTCACGCTGTATGCCCCGACGTGCTGGGTTATCCCCCCGGCTTCGCCCGATGTTACATCCGTATTTCGGATACTGTCGAGGAGAGACGTTTTACCATGGTCTACGTGTCCCATTACGGTAACGATGGGTGCTCGTGGAAGCAGATCCTCTTCTCTGTCCTCTTCCTCTTGGATAGCATCAAGTACTTGTGCTTCTACGTAGACCGGTTCATAACCGTACTCGTCGAGGATCAAGTCTATTGTGTCTTTCTCAAGTCTCTGATTTATGGATACCATCATACCGAGATTGAAGCAGAGCGTGATGATTTCATTGACATGGATGTTGATCATCTGAGCAAGGTCGTTCGCAGTTACGTATTCTGTAAGCTTGAGCGTCCTGTCTTCCGATTGCAATTTTTCCATCTCATCTTGCTCGCGACGATGAGCTTCTCTTTTATCTTTACGGTATTTGGCAGCCTGTACAGTAGATCTCTTTTTTTGGTTTTGCATCTGAGCAAGAGTCTCTTTGATCTGCTTTTGTATATCCTCTTGAGAGACTTCCGGTTTAGCTTGGATCTGTTGTTGTCTCTTTGCCTTGCGACCTTTTTCCTGGGGTTTAGCCGGGCGTTGTGCGGGCTTTTCTTTAGGGCGTGCTTGTTTTTCTTCGGCCGTAGGCTGAGCTTTTGTCACGTCTACCTTCTTTCGGTTGATGCGTTTGCGCTTCTTTTTTGCTTCGTTTTTAGACCCACGCCCCGACGGATCTATTGTCGATAGATCTACCTTTCCGATTACTTTGATACCGACAGCAGGCTCTTCACTTTTGAGTCTGAAGAGGGTACTCTCCTTTTCTCCTGTGGGAGTTTCCTTTGTAGGCACTGTCTCAACAGTGATTGGGCTTTTCTCCTCTTTCTTCACTTTATTCTCTTCCGTACTATTATGTATTGAGTCTTTTGGGATTTTATTGTTTTCACCTTTGTTTTCTAGAAGGTGAACTTCTTTTTTGGGGGTTACGGCAATGGGAGCCTTCTCTCTCTCTGTTGGGACGATTTTACTCTTTTCCGCAACTGGAGTAGGCGTATTAGTATTCTCTTTCACCTCCGGCTTTATAGTTTCAGTGTTCGGCCTTACGGGTTCAGCCGCTTGTGCTTTGGGAGGGGTGGGTTGTTGTGCATCCTTTGGCTTTGAGCTCTCTGCCGAAGGTGTACTCTTCTGCTCCAAGTCAATACGTCCTTTCACTTTGAACTCTACGACAGGGCGTTGAGTCTTAGCATCGGTTTTCTCCTCAGGGGTAGAGACAGTGGTTGCGGGAGCCTCTTCTTTCTTTACTGCCTGCTCTTTTGGTGCAAAGTATTTTGCGTTCAGTTCATCCAACTGTTCCTTACTCCAATCCTTGCAGAACTCTTGGATACAGATGCGCAACTGCTCAGCCGAGATTTTGGCATTGGGGTTTGCATCAACTTCAAATCCTTTCTTCTTTAGGAACTCCACCACGCTGGGCAACCCCACGTTTAGATCTCTGATGACTTTATTTATTCTTATACTGGACATATTTTCCGAAATGCTTTATAGTTTAATGGATACGTGAAGTAATTGACTTGGGAGGTGTGCCGGAGCAGACGGGGAAAGGTGTCTGCTCCTTCCCTTCCATTACCTCTCTTCTTGGTCTTCGTCACCCGGTATTATGTCAGCCTCTTTTTCCTCATCATCCGGAAGTGTGATCTCCTCAGACGCCTCTTGGTCCGCAGACTCTACCTCAAACTCATCGTCAAACTCCGCTCTGAGCACTTCAAGTACGTGATCTATCGTGCTCTCTTCCAGGTCGGTTGCTCTGATGAGCTCCTCGCGAGTCTTGCGAAGTACGGCTTTGGCCGTATCACATCCTATACTCTTGAAGGTATTGATCACCCAAAGGTCGATTTCGTCATCGAACTCGTCGAGATAGATATCCTCTTCGTCTATGACATCCGCCTCATCTCTGAAGACTTCGATTTCGTATCCTGTCAGCAGTGAAGCCAATTTGATATTGTTGCCGCCCTTACCGATTGCGAGGGAGATCTGGTCTTGGCGCAAGAGCACTTCGGCATGCTTTGTCTCCTCTATGATACGGATGTTGGATACTTTAGCGGGGCTCAATGCACGTTGTATGAATAGTTGCAGGTTCGAAGTATAATGTACCACATCGATACTCTCGTTGTGGAGTTCACGCACTACACCATGGATTCTCGCTCCTTTCATACCTACGCACGCGCCTACCGGGTCGATCCGTTCGTCATATGACTCTACGGCAATCTTCGCTCTCTCTCCCGGGATACGTGCCACCCGCTTGACACTGATGAGACCATCGTTTATCTCCGGCACTTCGAGCTCGAACAGACGGATGAGGAAGTCATTGGAGATACGGGAGAGTAGGATTTTGGGGTTGTTATTGTTGTACTCCACGCGGTCGATGATGGCGCGGATTGTGTCTCCTTTTCGGAACCTGTCGCGAGGGATCATCTGAGTGCGTGGGAGGATTAGTTCGTTCCCGTCGTAGTCGAGCAGTAGCACTTCCTTCTTCCACACCTGATATACTTCTGCTACTATAAGCTCTCCTATCTTACTGCTATAGTGAGCATAGAGGCTGTCTTTCTGAAGTTCGAGGATTTTTGACGAAAGAGTCTGACGCAGGTTCAGGATGGCACGACGACCGAAATCCTCAAAGTAGACTCTATCGGTGTATTCCTCATCGAGGTCGTAGTCTTCATCTATCTCGCGAACTTCGGAAAGGGAGATCTGCGTCATAGGGTTTTCGACGGCACCGTCCTCGACGACGATACGTACTCTCCAGATTTCCAGGTCGCCCTTGTCGGGATTGATGATGACATCAAAGTTACTGTCCGTCCCAAACATCTTGGCGATGACATTACGAAAAGACTCCTCGAGGACCTTAACTAGGGTATCCTTGTCGATGTTCTTTAGGTTCTTGAATTCCGAGAAGGAGTCAATCATGCTTACCGATTCTTTTTTCTTGCTCATGCGTATACTTCGGTGAATATATTGTGTTACTATTTATTCTTATAACTGTCGTAGGGCTCAGAAGCGGATGTTGTACACCGCCTTCTTGACCTCTTCGTATCGTATTGTCAAGTCCTGCTTTTCGGGCTTCTTGCGACGCCCACCCTCGGGGAGTACCATACGGACGACGGTGAGCACGAATGCCTCTTCGTCCACGGACTTGAGTACACCGAGCTCCTTGACTCCGCTCTTGAGGAGTACCTCAAGCTCACGCCCGATGTATTTCTTGTACTGACGGAGCGAACGCAAAGGGCTGGTGATCCCGGCAGAAGATACCTCAAGCTCGTAGTCTTCTACCTCTCGATCTATTTTAGATTCTATAAACCTATTGAGTGCGATGCAGGTGTCTATATCTACACCATGCTCATCGTGATCTATCTCTACCGTAATCTTGTTGCCGGCGGCTACGTCAACAGACACGATGAAAAAGCCTTCATGTCCTTTGATGAATGCTTCTACTACCTCTCGCACTACGTTTACTTCTATCATAAATACAGTTCTTTGTCAGGTCATCCCTAATAAATACAAAAAAGAGAAGACAGTACTTGTCCCCTCGAAACATGCCATTCCACTGCAAAGATACATATTCTTTAATTCTCTTACAATAGTTTGTAGTGCTGTTTTCTCTATCGGGAGCATCCATGCACCTCAACCCAATCATTATGCTGTGGCGGCTCTTTCCTTATTACGTATGGATAGAAACTTTCCGAGATCTGGGAATGAGTTTGTTTTCCGCGCCTGGTTATTAGTTTTTAGGGGCGGAAAAGTAGTATCCGGGAGCAGGAAAGCAGTAATCGGGGGCTGAAAATCACTTCCTGTCCGGTAGAGTGGAAGTTTGTGATAGGGCACTATGAGATTTTCATCCGATAGTTATTATCTGTGTACTATTCAGACTACTTATTATTTCTTGTACAAACTCTTGTATTTCTGCTAAATGTATTTAACTTTGTAGTGTCGGTTAGGAGATAAAAATGGAGATAGGTGACATCTTTGTCGCTACAAGTTTACAGACTTGTATGAGGAAAGCGATCCCCATCGTCATAAGATCTTACGCCCTATATCGCTTACCGCTAATTAACTTAACCATATATGAGACGACACATTTTACTTCTGCTGTTTACCTTTATTGCCTTTGTCAGCTATGCACAGTCCCCTCATCTGAAGTTTGTAGGGATACCTTTGGATGGCTCTATCAACATCTTTGAGACACAGCTACTGGAAAAGGGATTTGCCAAGGATACCAAGAGCAACAAGAATGCTCCTCTCGGTGTGCGCTTTTTCCATGGATCCTTTATCCGCAAGCCAGCAAGTGTGGTGGTGTACTTCGACGATAAGACAAAGAATGTCTACGGAGCTAAGTCATACCTGAACGCTACGACAAAGGAGGAAGCCGTAAATGAAGTAGAGGTGCTCCGAGATCTACTGAGCAATAAGTACGGTAAGAGAGCTCTCAGTATCATCACGGATGAGGAGGGGCTGCCCCGTCTGTTGTTCGATATGCCCAATGGCGATATAGATGTCTATATCAAGAAGTACACCGATGCCTTGGGCCTCTCGAAAGAGTTCTCTGTACATATTCAGTACACGGACTCTATCGGTTATGAGAAACTAAAGAAGAGTGTCCTCGATGACTTATAACTCATGGGAGCGTGAGACTAAGGCGCAGGACCCGGCAAGTCTGAATGACTTCACCGGGTCTTGCGCCTTTTATGCCTCCGAGAGTCCGTTTAGTAAGTCTCTACGATACGGAGCACATCCCCAAGGATCCCTCGTGCCGTAACCTTGGTGCCGGCTCCCGCGCCCTGCACTACGATAGGTCGACTGCCGTAGCTCTCGGTGTATATCTCAAAACCACAGTCAGCGTGGGTGAGCGAACCGATAATGCTCCGTCGGGGGACCCTTTCGAGGGCTGTACGCAACCGTGCCTGTCGCTTCTCGTCGTCCCAGATGACTTCGCCCACATACCGTAGTACTTCGTCTTCGTTGCATTCCGCTTGTCGCTCACGTAGGGCAGCTTCGAGCTGCGGGATATGAGGTCCAAACTCTTCGTAGGGATATCCACGCAACTCTTCCGGCACAAGGTTTTCGACCTCTACCTGATCGAGCTCGAAGTCTATATCCAACTCACGGGCAAGGATAAGCACCTTGCGTGCTACATCAAGCCCACAGAGGTCCTCTCTTACGTCAGGCTCGGCATATCCCAACCGTATGGCTTCGTCTACAATCTCGGAGAGAGGACGGCTCTTGTCGTCAAATGCGTTGAAGATATAACTAAGGCTACCGGAAAAGACCCCATAGATGCGATGGATCCTTTCGCCCGACAGGTGCAACATCTTGATATTGTCTATCAGCGGAAGCCCGGCCCCCACATTCGTTTCGTAGCGGTATGTCTTGCCTTGTTCGAGGAGAACCTTGCGCAGGTACTGGTACTCGTCCCAAGGAAGTGTATTGGCGCGCTTGTTGGCAGATACAATGTCGAATCCATTGGTGCAGAACTGCGGATAGATTTTTGCTATCTCGTCACTGGCGGTATTGTCTACCATGATGAGATTGTACAGCTTATTGTCGCGAGCGTATCGGATGATCTGGTCAGGGATAGCGGATGTTTCGTCCAGCGCATTTATTCTCTTTTCCCAGTCCTCCGTCACACCGTCCGGGGTAAGCAGTAACCTGCGTGTATCCCCTATGGCAAAGATGCGCAGGTCTACGAGGCTATACTCACGGAGGTGATCGACTTGACGGATGAGCTGATCGATAAATACTTGTCCGACCTTGCCGTGTCCGAGTACGGCGATATGTGCTGTAAGGACTGGTGTGCTCGGATCCGGTGACAAGGGTATTCTATTTACTGATGTCATAGAAGCATAGTTTATTGAAAGAATGGTGATACAATGGCAGATAGTTGGTCGTATTCGATTAGGAATGCATCGTGTCCGTGGGGTGAATAGATCACGCCGTGATCTACCTCTTTCTTCACACTCTTGAGGCGTTCATAGGTATCTACCGTACGGGCATGTGGGAAAAGAATATCGCTGTCTACGCTGATCAGGTGCAACTGACCTTTGATGCGAGCGAGATCTTCGGGAGCGTCGCAGACATTAATGCAACCTGTCAGTCGGGTCATTACCTTATATGCCGAGAGCTTAAAGCGACGGGCAAGGGCATCTCCGTGATAAGTCAGCCAGCTTTCTATATCGTAGCCACCGGAGCTCTCCAATCTTTCGGGGGCAAAACGCTCATTGATCGATCCGGGAGCCCGGTAAAGCAGCATCGCATGTATGCGAGCGTCTTCCAAGGGGTACGCAGAGTGTTCGAGGATTCGCCGTTGTACAAGAGTCTGTCCCAGCAACCATGCTGAGGCTTTATAGTCTGCGGCTATGGCGAAGACGTGTTCCGAAAGAGTAGGGGCCAGGTACGCTATCTGTAAAGTAAGTGATCCTCCCATGGATGCTCCGATGATGCTGTGCAGACTTGTCACGCCGAGCTTCTCAAGGCCTGTGAGAAAGAGTCTCCCGAGATCCCGAAGCGTGAGGTGAAGGGCATCCATGAACTCTTCCCCATCATACCCATTCCCCAGGATATTGAAGGCAAGGATCGAGTACTTCTCCGTGTCGATGCTCTCTCCGGGACCGATAAGGCTGCCCCACCAACCGTTCTCTCCTGATACCGAAGAGTTACCTGTGAGGGCATGATTAACCAAAACTATGGGGGCAGATCCTAAGGTCGGGCCGGCGACTTCGTAGCTTAGCCTGAACGGGTTTAGCTTATACCCATCTTCGCAGACGAACTCTTCGATATCGAGGTACTGTAACATAACTTCAACGTTAGGGTTATTTCTGACTCTTTTCCAGGGCTTGGGCGAGGTCTGCTTTGAGATCGTCTATATGCTCGAGCCCGATGGAGAGACGTACAAGCTCGGGAGTGACACCGGTTGAGATCTGTTGTTCGGGCGAAAGTTGTCTGTGCGTGGTGCTGCCCGGGTGTATCACAAGGCTCTTGCTGTCCCCAAGGTTGGCAACGACGGCAAAGAGTGTTGTGCTGTCGGCAAAGCGTTTTGCCGCATCGTAACCTCCCTTGATGCCGAACGTAAGTAGGCCTCCGAAGCCGCCTTTTATGTAACGTTTGCAGATATTGTGGTAGCGACTGCTTGGCAATCCCGGGTAGTTGACCCACTCTACTGCCGGATGGCTTTCGAGGAACTTCGCCACCTCGAGAGCATTGCTACTGCTCCTCTCGAAGCGCACATCGAGGGTCTCAAGTCCCTGGATGAGGAGGAACGAATTGAAAGGACTGAGCGAGCCTCCGAGATCTCGCAGACCCTCGACACGAAGCTTCGCGATGAATGCGGCAGGGCCAAACGCTTCGCTGTACACAAGCCCGTGATAACCTGGGCTGGGGGAGGTGAACTCGGGGAACTTCCCATTGCTCCAGTCGAACTTCCCTCCGTCTATCACCGCCCCGGCCAACGTAGTCCCATTGCCACTGATGTACTTAGATAAGGCGTGGATGACTATATCTGCTCCATGCTCTATCGGGCGAAAGACTCCCGGGGTTATGGTGTTGTCCACGATGAGAGGCAATCCGTGCTTGTGTGCTATCTGTGCCACTGCTGCGATGTCTACGAAGTCCAGCTTGGGATTACCGAGAGCTTCGGTGAAGACTGCACGTGTATTCTCCCGTATTGCCGCTTCGAAGGCTTCAGGCTTCTCGGCATCGACGAATGTCGTCTCTATCCCCAGTCGTGGGAGAGTGACACTTAGCAGGTTGAATGACCCGCCATACAGACTGCTCGAAGCAACGATGTGGTCGCCCGAACGCAGGAGGGTGAGGAGCGTGGCCGATACCGCACTCATGCCACAGGCGGTGGCTACGGTTCCGATACCGCCTTCGAGGATTGCCAGACGCTGTTCGAGTACATTGGTAGTCGGGTTGTTCAGCCGAGTGTAGATATATCCCGGTGCTGCAAGGTCGAATACTTGTGCGGCGTGGTCGCAGGAGTCGAACTCGTATGCAAGGGTTTGATAGAGGGGCACTGAGGTTGCTCCGTTGTTTTCTGCCGGAGTGTACGCTGCATGGAGTAGCTCGGTGTTGAGGTTGAAGTTGGTTGTCATAAGTTACTTTGTTATTATTGGTTATTACTATAGTTGGATGCGAATGAAAAGCGAAAGCCCCTTCGGCATGCTATTGACCGAGGGGGCTTTCCGTGTCTGCGTATAAGCAAAGACTAAACCTTGGACAATAGCGGAGGAGATGGGCACATCATCATGCTCATCATCACCATTGCCATCATCATAAGGCCGGTATTTGTATTTTGGTATGTCATAGTCTTATTATATGAAAAAACCGCCACAGACACTCGAAGGTCGGTAGCGGCAGTATGATTTGGTCTAAAGATGTACTTGGTCACTCGGTACACAACTCCACAGCCGCTACGACAGGCATTCGCATCGACATCATTTGCATTGTGGATATGTACTGTTGTTTATTCACGTTTGAGCCTTTTGTTTGTTTCTGCGAAGGTAATGTTTGTTTTTGAATCTGGCAATATGTCTTCGCGAGAAAATAATCCTGTCTCTCCGTAATTTCCTTCAGGTGAAATCATAAATCGCTGAATAATAATGGGATTGTGTGGTCATGAAAGTCTTCTTTACCGCACATGACATTGTTTTAAGCAGCTGAAAAGTAGTTTTCAGGAGTGGAAAACTAATAACCAGGAGCTGAAAAGTACTTTTCAAAGGCTGAACATAAGTTTGTTCTCTATTTTCGACAGTTATATTACTCGAAGTGAGGAAGTTGTCATCGGATCTTCTTCGTGTTGCCGACGGTATCTATGCACGGCCTTGAGGCATTAGTCGTATATTTGTAAGTAGACAATAATATACGGAGGATACTATGATTTCATTTGAGAGTGACTATGACAACGGTATGCTGCCCGAAATCCTCGACCGTCTGGTTGAGACAAATACTGAGCGTATGTCGGGATATGGCGCAGACCCGTACTGCGAACGTGCCAAAGAGAAGATAAGGCGGGCTTGTGAGATGCCGGAAGCGGACATATATTTCCTCACAGGAGGGACACAAACCAATGCGACGGTGATAGATGCGTTGCTTGCAGGCTACGAGGGCGTCATCGCAGCTCCCACGGGACATATCAGCGTCCATGAGTCGGGAGCTGTGGAAGCCTACGGGCATAAAGTGATAGTATTGCCGAGCGGTAATAGTAAACTCTCTGCTGATGCCCTGAAGAGGCACATGACACAGTTCGTCGCGGACCCGAGCAATGCCCATATGGTGCAGCCTCGGATGGTGTACATCACACTCCCGACAGAGCTTGGCGATCTGTACAGTAGGCAAGAGCTGAGCGACCTGTACGGTGTGTGTCGGCAGTACGACCTCTACCTCTTTGTAGATGGTGCGCGACTGGGCTATGGCTTGACGTCACCTGAGTGTGATGTCACCCTACCGTTCCTTGCACGGCATTGCGATGTCTTCTATATCGGAGGGACAAAGGTGGGTGCCATGTTTGGGGAAGCGGTCGTCTTTACCCGTACACGTGCACCGAAGCATATCTTTACGATCATCAAGCGTCACGGGGCATTGCTGGCCAAGGGTCGGATGCTGGGGATACAGTTTGATACATTGTTTACCGATGATCTCTACTTCAGGGTTTCCCGTCATGCCATTGAGATGGCTGAGAGGATGAAAGAAGTATTTGCCCGCCACGGCATAGCGATGGCAGCAGACTCCCCAACGAATCAGCAGTTTGTCGTCTTCACTCCCGAGGAGAGGGCAAGAATTCTGGAGGATGTAGCGTTTGAAGTATGGGAGCCATTGCCTGATGGCCGTCTGTTGTGCCGCTTCGTGACAAGCTGGGCTACCACTCCGGCGAACATCGATATGCTTGACAAGAGCCTCTCCAAGTGGAAGAAGTAGTGTGGCGTTGCATTGCGCCAAGCCTATCTTTTTGCTAACTTTGTGAATAAGTAGTAGCACTATGAGAAAAGAGATAATAATACCGGTAACGATAAAACGCAATGAAGACCTGACGGAGCAGGAGAGACTCCTTGTGAAGCGTGCGAAGGAGGTGGCTCTCGTTGCGTATGCTCCCTATTCGAAGTTCTCGGTCGGTGCTGCTCTCTTGCTGGAGAACGGCGAGATTGTCACAGGCTCCAACCAAGAGAATGCCGCATATCCGTCCGGGACTTGTGCAGAGCGCACCGCCATCTTCTACGCCGGTGCACACTATCCTGACGTACCTGTATCTGCCCTTGCCATAATAGCAATGACGGAAGGCAGGGTAGTGGAGTCGATATCTCCATGTGGAGCTTGTAGGCAGGTGCTGGCAGAGGTATCGACAAGGTATGGGAAGTCCTTTCGTGTCATCATGGCAGGCAGAGAGCAAACTACGATAATCGAAGACAACAGGATGCTTCTCCCACTGACTTTCGACGTGGATGTCCTTTATAGCGATAAGATAAAATGAGCCGTCATCAAGTATCCGCCCTGAAGTTTCGTCCTGCAACATTCAAAACCGTTGTAGGACAGTCGGCCCTGACTACTACCCTGAAGCATGCCATACAGCAGGATAAACTCGCACATGCATACCTCTTCTGTGGCCCGCGGGGCGTAGGGAAGACAACGTGTGCACGTATCTTTGCCAAGACGATTAACTGTGCCAACCGGACAGCGGACGGGGAACCATGCAATGAATGTGAGAGCTGTGTGAGCTTCAATGAGCAACGCTCGTACAACATCATCGAAATGGATGCCGCCTCAAATAACTCTGTCGATGATATGCGTGACCTTATCGAGAAGGTCAGAGTCGCACCCCTTGGAGGAAAGTACCGGGTCTATATCATCGATGAAGTGCATATGCTCTCCACGGCAGCGTTCAATGCCTTCTTGAAAACGCTTGAAGAACCTCCGGCCCATGCCATATTTATCCTTGCAACTACCGACAAACACAAGGTTTTACCGACAATAATCTCGAGGTGTCAGGTATTTGACTTCTCTCGCATCTCGGTAAGTGATATCTCTGCACAGCTAAAGTATGTCGCCGAGAGTGAAGGGATCGCCACGGAAGATGAGGCATTGCAGATGATAGCTGTGCATGCCGACGGAGGGATGCGCGATGCTCTCAGTATATTTGACCAGATCGCAGGATTTGGACGTGGTAATGTGACTTACCAAGGAGTGCTAGATAATCTCAACTTGTTGGACGAAGCGGACTATTTTGAACTGCTTGCGTACATCCTCATGGGCAATCATCCCAAGCTCATGTTGCTGCTCAATCGTATAATTGGACGGGGATTTGAGCCGGGAAAGATCGCTTCCGGCTTCTCTGCCTTCCTTCGTAATGTCCTCCTTGCCCAGGAGCCTGCAACCCTTCCCCTCATAGAAACCGCCGAAAGTATCCGACAGCGTTACCAAAAGGCCGGGGCAGCTTGCAAGCCGGCACTGATCTGGAGGTGCTTGAAGCTCGCTTCGGAGTTTGAGTCTAAGTATAAGTATTGTGCATCTCAACGATTGGCTCTTGAGGTGACATTGCTTTCCATGTGTGAGATTTCTACGAAGTCTATCCTCAATGAACCGGTCGCTCCTGCATCGGTAGAGCAAGAAGCTCCTGCCTCTGTCCCATCAACATCCCCATCCCCTCCGGTATCGCAACCCACTCCGTCCGCTTCGCCGAAGACAACGTCCCTCGGGACTCTGTCCGTAAAGCACGAAGATGATGGCAAAGGGGTGCGTAAAGAGGCCGTAACGAGGATGAAAGAGAAACTCTCCTTTTCGTTGAAAGGCGATAGGAGTACCGATACCGTGCAGGCAGAAGTAGTGAAGCGTACATCGCCCTTTACGGAAGATGATCTGCTCAATGCCTGGAGAGCCTACTCCGGAGCCCTTACGACTCAGGTGCTTCTCAAGCAGACGATGCGCGACTGTACCCCACGATTGCTCGACAGTGGCGTAGTGGAGCTACCGGTAGTAAGCCCTCAGCACGCCGAGCATATACGTAAGGTCGAGACAGACTTGATGAAGTTCCTTGCAGATCGTTTGGAAAACGACACGGTCCAGTTGCAGATCAAGATAGACGAATCCCGCCCTCAGGGAGAGCGTCTACCGATACGCCCCGACGAGAAGATAGAATACTTCTCCCGCAAGTCCGAGTGGTTCGATAAGTTCCGTACCGATCTCGGCTTGACCCCTGTGAGTTAAAGATAAAACAACTACATAATTCAAACATCAAATTACTTATTACAGAAATGAAGAAAATCCTATCTCTATGCCTATTGGCAGGTACTGTGAGCTTCAACGCGATTGCACAGGATGCTCCGAAGACCGAAAAAGAGGAGTATAAGTTTACCCCTCAAAAGGAATTGAAGATTACTTCCATCAAGGATCAAAGCCGGTCAGGGACGTGTTGGTCTTTCTCTGGGCTCGGCTTCTGGGAGATAGAAGCCTATCGCAATGCCGGTATCGAAGTCGATCTCTCTCCGATGTTTGTCGTCAGCCATTCGTATAAAGACAAAGGACGTATGTATATCCGTATGCACGGAAACTCGAACTTTACCCAGGGCGGATCGTTTTACGATGTACTTTATGTGCTGAAGCACTATGGTATCGTGCCTATGGAAGAGATGACAGGACTCAACTATGGGACGACCAAGCACGTACACAATGAGCTCGAAGCTGTGACAAAGGGTTTCCTCACAAGCCTCAAAAACGAAATGGAGAAGAGCAACTCTCTAAGTACAGCATGGCAACCTGCTTATGACGGTATCATAGATGCATACCTCGGCAAGGCCCCGGAGAACTTCACTTTCAAGGGAAAGAAGTACACTCCTAAGACATTTGCCGCTGCTCTTGGCCTTAATCCCGATGACTATGTCTCGCTCACATCATATACGCATCACCCATTCTACAAACCTTTTGTACTAGAGATCCCCGACAACTGGCGTATGAGTTCGTCTTACAACCTACCTATCGACGAGTTGATGCAGGTATTCGACTATGCAATCAATAATAACTATGGTATAGCATGGGGGGGAGATGTGAGTGAAGTAGGCTTTACGCGCAATGGTATAGGCGTACTTGTAGACGCTGAGGCTGCATCGTCTCGTGGTTCGGATCAGGAACGCTGGGTCGGGAAGGTGGCAGATCCGACCAAAACAAACCTGCAAGCGATCATCTCAAGCCCCAACTGCCCCGAGATCAATCCTACTCAGGAGTATCGCCAGGAAGGGTTCGATCGTCTTTCTCTTACGGACGACCACGGTATGATTATATATGGTATCGCCAAGGATCAGTATGGAAAGAAGTTCTATATGATTAAGAACTCATGGGGCGAATCGGGTGCATACAAAGGGATTTGGTATATGTCCGAGAGCTTTGCTAAGGGCAAGACCATGAATATTGTGGTAAACAAGAACGCCATCCCTGCTCCTATACGTAAGAAGCTCGGGTTCTAATCACACAAGTCATCCGATAAGATCTTCATGGGGCTGCGTCCGAATAGAGGCGCAGCCCCTATTGTTTTGTGTCTTTCCTGGTTTGGGAAAAGATCGATGTCCCAATACAGACTTCGGAGTAATGGGATATAAACTTGTAATCTGCGACTGAAAAGTAATTTCCATGGGCTGAAAACTAATAATCAGGTGCGGAAAAGTAATTTTCAGGGGCTGAACATCACTTCAGATCCGGGGGAGTGAAATTTTGCAACGGTATCTGACATGCTATGTATCCTGTTCGACGTATGAATGCATAAACCTAAGGGTCGATTTAGTAATCGTACTTAGCATACGGATGACGGAAAAATTAAGATGTCGTGCCGGTACTTTTTCATCATCCTTACGAGAAAGGATATATAATAATGTGTGATGCGTGGAAATTATGATTACTTTTGCACCGAATTTTGATAGCGCAATAGGATTTATATTGATAGTATGGCAAAAGATCTCCTCATAGTAGAGTCCCCCGCAAAGTCCAAGACAATAAGCAAGTTTCTCGGTGACGGATTTAACGTCCTTTCGAGCTTTGGGCATATCCGAGACCTAAAGACCAAGGGTATGGGAGTCGATGTGGACAATAACTTCTCGCCGGAATACGAGATCTCGGACGATAAAAAGAATATCGTCAAGGAGCTTAAAGCTGAGGCAAAGAAGGCGGAGCGTGTGTGGCTCGCTTCCGATGAGGACCGCGAAGGAGAGGCAATAGCCTGGCATCTTGCTGAGGTACTCAATCTGGATGTATCCAAGACAAACCGTATCGTCTTCCATGAGATCACCCCGAAAGCTATCAACGAAGCCTTACAGAACCCCCGTACCATCGACATGAAGATGGTGGATGCCCAGCAGGCTCGCCGTGTACTCGATCGTATCGTAGGCTTTGAGCTGTCTCCCGTCTTGTGGACAAAGGTACGCCCTGCACTCTCTGCGGGGAGGGTACAGTCCGTAGCGGTACGTATACTTGTGGAGAGGGAGAGAGAGATCAATGCCTTTGAAGCTGAGAGCAGTTACCGCATCCGTGCTACTTTCGTTACGCCTTCGGGCGAACAGTTTGAGGCAGACGTAGATCACCGCCCCAAGACTCTTTCTGAAGCCCAAGCGATCTTGGAGTCGCTTGTGGGGGCTTCTTACACCGTCAAGGATATAGAGATCAAGCCTGCGAAGCGTCAGCCTGCCCCTCCCTTTACCACTTCGACGCTTCAACAGGAGGCAGCACGCCGACTGGGATTGTCTGTCACTCAGACCATGAGGATAGCGCAGACCCTTTACGAAGAGGGGCATATCACATATATGCGTACGGACTCTGTCAATCTCAG
>JBHBLB010000041.1:0-10459 GCA_041791495.1 Porphyromonas sp. | reverse complement strand
GTGAGACTGAAGTTAATGGGGAATACCCGTTGCCACTACTGCTACAACTTACACCGGAGGAGCAAGATTTTGTGATTCAATTCGTAAAAAGCTCCGGGAGTTTGAAGGAAATGTCCAAGCATATGACCCTAAGCTACCCAACCGTAAGAAACTATCTTGATAACTTAATCTCTAAACTTAATGATTATGACAACCCAACAAGTCAAAAAGAACTATCTGAGTGAGCCGTTCAGACACCTCTCAACGAAATCCGCCTTGACCATAGGTCTCATTGGCCTCTTGGTGATGGGAGAACTAAGTTACTTCAGCAAAATGCACAATGATGGGGTATTTGACCTACACTCCTTCCCATTAAGCTTCTCGAAAGCTATCGTAATGCCATTCATCTGGTGGCTTATCACCTCTATCTTCGTATGGTTAGGTTCAATGATCGTACGTAAGTCAAAAGTAAGGCTTATAGATACTCTCGCCTATATGTCTGTCGCACGGATGCCTCTACTTATCGGAGTCCTCTCGGGGTTTGTCTTTGATTGGGAGGGTCTCAGTCTGGAGAGCTTTCAACTTACCCTCCCTATAGTCATCGGAATACTTGTATGCACCATAGCATTTATACTGACAGTCTATATGACATGGCAGGTATTCAAGCTATGTGCTAATAAGAGCGGGGCACAGTCTGTCATGGTCTTTATCCTCACCATAATCATAGCGAGTGCGCTCAAGATAGTGATCCAGCCTGCTTTTTTGGGCAACAGCGAAGAGGTGAAGGGGCAAACGACCGTATCGGAAGTACCGTCCAATCACGAAGCTATCGTAAAGGATGTAGCTGAAAAGCTCAAAGCGAACGACTTCGCAGGCGTAGTGTCCTACTTCAATGCCGAGATGTCGTCACAGCTCCCTACGGATCAGCTCCAAGCTGTGACCGAAGAGCTTACCAAGTACTTCGGCAATATCCTCGGACATGGTGAGGTCCAAGCGGTCAGTCAGACGGCAGAGTACACCGTCTACATTGTAGACTTTATGCTTGAACAAAAGACATTCAAGCTCAAAGTAACCATAGATAAGGAGGACAAGATCGCAGGGCTCTTCATCAACTGATATATATCGCCGGACAGAAGAGGGGCATTACAGGAAACCATCTACGGAGATCCTGCAATGCCCTTTTTGATTTTATACGCAACATCAATGTGGATTATCCGAGAGAAAAAGATAACTTTAAGAGCGAACAGATACTAAAAAGCTAACCTAATAACACGAAAACAAGCTATGACAACTGTATTCAGCGAACGACCGAAAGAGGTGGAAGACAATCTAAATCTCCTTAAAGACGATCTGGATGCCAAGATCCCTGCAAAGCAGTTGGACAAAAACCTCTTGATTGCGACCTGGAATATAAGGGCCTTCGGCAACTTGACCCGAAAGTGGATAAGCGACAAGGAGGACAGCCCTTCGCGTGACCTTCACTCTATCTTGTGCATAGCCGAGATACTGAGACGCTTCGATGTCATCGCCGTTCAGGAAGTCAAGGCAAACATCCGCGCATTGAGGGACACGATGAAAGTGCTTGGAGAAGAATGGGCTATGATACTCACAGACGTCACCAAAGGCTCGGCAGGGAATGGAGAGCGGATGGCGTATCTCTTCGATACCAGAAGGGTGAATCTCTCCGGTCTGGCAGGTGAACTGGTAGTACCGAAGGAGTGGAGAGGCGGGATCTCGGAAAATGTTATGGATGAACAGTTCGCACGTACTCCTTATGCCGTCAGCTTCAAGTCGAAGCACCAGACATTCATCCTCGTTACCCTCCACGTCCTCTACGGAAAGCAGGCATCGGACAGGACAAAAGAGCTCAAAGGCATAGCCCAGTGGCTATCGAGCTGGGCAAAGGATATCAATGCCTATCACCAGAACTTGATAGTTCTCGGTGACTTCAATATAGATGCCAGAGGGGACTTATTGGACAAAACATTCCTCTCAGAGGGACTCTATGTCCCCGATGCCCTACAAAATGGGGAGGTAACACGGTCTATATTCGACAAGACAAAGTATTACGACCAGATAGCTTGGTTCAATGGAGAGGGAGGACAACCCAAACTCTCCTTGCAGTTCACCGCAGGAGGCAACTATGACTTCGTAGAGAAAGCGTTGGCAAATAGGGGGCTGACCAAGCTGAAGCTATCGTATATGCTCTCGGATCACTACCCATTGTGGGCTGAGTTTAAGCTATAAGTCCCTCACCCTATACGATCAGGTATGAGCGTACGTCGTGGCTCCGGTCATGGCGTACGCTCTCTCGTTTAGTATGACATCTGCGACCGGGCTGTGCGATATGCAGACAGATACTTACGGATTACCGGATGCATACTTGTTTTCAGTGCCTGAGAGTTAGTTTTCAGCTGCAGGGAACTACTTTTCCGCCCCTGAAAACTAACTCTCAGCCACTGAACATAACTCTTCGTACGGTAGCAATAAGTTTACCTTACGGTAGCGACTCCTTTTGAGCCGTATAGATGGATTTATCCCGCTTCGGGAAGATCGTGCCACTGTGTCGCCCATGGTACGATCGCTTTAGGGTATGCCGATGCATGATTCACGTTGGGCTTATTTAGCTTCCCGCACAGGTAGGACAAGGCAAAATAATGAGTACCTTTGTATGATACGCACGGAGAAAAGCCGTGCCCAAAATTTATGGCAAACAAAGATACTTCTCCCATCGGAGACTCTATCTCTGTCATCGGAGCAAGAGTACACAATCTCAAAAACATAAACGTAGACCTCCCTCGCAATGCCCTATGCGTGATGACCGGACTTAGCGGCAGCGGAAAGTCTTCATTGGCATTCGATACGATCTTTGCCGAGGGGAACCGAAGGTATATCGAGACCTTCTCGTCGTACGCCCGGGGATTTCTCGGAGGGCTGGAGCGTCCCGATGTAGATAAGATCACAGGGCTGAGCCCTGTGATCTCCATCGAGCAAAAGACAACGAACAAGAACCCTCGAAGTACTGTCGGGACAACGACGGAGATATACGACTTCCTTCGCCTCCTCTATGCACGTACCGCAACAGCATACTCTCCGACTACGGGAAAACCGATGGTACGATTTACCGAAGAGGATATCGTAGGATCGATCCTGAAAGACTTTGCTGGGAAGAAGATCATGCTCCTTGCCCCTATCGTAAAGGATCGCAAGGGACACTACCGCGAGCTGCTTGAGAAGATGCGCAAGCGCGGCTTTGCTCAGGTAAGGGTGGATGGAGATATGACCGATCTTGTACCAGGACTCTCGTTGTCACGGTACAAGAACCACCGTGTGGAGGTACTGATAGATAAGCTCAAAGTGGATGCGATGAGCCACGATCGGGTACGTGAGAGCATACGTACCGCACTACGTATCGGCAAGGACCTGCTCCTCCTCATAGATATAGACGCTCCGAAGAAGCACAGATTCTTCAGTCGGAGTCTGATGTGTCCGACCTCCGGGACGGCGTTTCCCGACCCGGCACCCCACACGTTCTCTTTCAATGCTCCGCAAGGTAGCTGCCCCAAGTGCAAAGGTCTGGGTACTGTACCTACCCCTGATATGTCTAAGATCATACCCAACCCGAAGCTGAGCATAGCCCAAGGGGCTTTGGCTCCGCTCGGGAAGTATAAAAACAATATGATCTTCAACCAACTCAAAGCAATCGCAGAGCATCATGGCCTCACCATTGACGATGCCGTAGGCGAGTATCCCGAGGAGTTGATGGACGATATCCTGAACGGGGTGGACTATACACTGAAGGTCAAGAACGAACTCACCGGACAGTGGGAACGCCTCTTCTCGTACGCAGGCCTGACGGAGTATATCAAAAGCATTGCCGAGCAGTCGGAGTCGGCATCGGCACAAAAGTGGGCGGAGCAGTTCAATACCTATTCGGAGTGCCCCTCTTGCCATGGAAAAAGGTTGGGAAAAGAGTCCCTTTCGTTCAAGATAGACGACAAAGACATCATAGATGTCACGGAGATGCCACTGCCGGACTTCCGTCAGTGGGTGGCAAGCGTACCGGATCGCGTAGACCCCAAGCGCAAGACTGTAGCACAGGAGATCGTCAAGGAGATAGTCACACGCACAGACTTCCTCCTCGATGTCGGGTTGCATTACCTTACCCTATCGCGCTCTACGGGAAGCCTCTCCGGAGGGGAGACGCAGCGCATACGCCTTGCCACTCAGATCGGTAGCCGTCTAGTGAATGTGCTATACATACTCGATGAGCCAAGCATCGGACTCCACCAGAGAGACAATATGAAACTGATACGCTCCCTAAAGCAGCTGCGCGATCAAGGGAACACCCTCATCGTGGTCGAGCATGACAAAGATATGATGATGGAAGCGGATTATATCGTAGACTTAGGACCGGGGGCAGGACGCAAAGGTGGGCGTGTGGTATTCGAAGGAAAGCCCCAGGAGATGATGCAAGCCGACACGTTGACAGCGAAGTATCTCAATGGAGATATGGAAATAGAGGTCCCCAACGAACGACGCAAAGGGAACGGCCACTGCCTCCGACTCAGCGGAGCCTCGGGCAATAACCTTAAGGGGGATACGCTCACCATACCCCTGGGGACCCTTACTTGTATCACCGGGGTATCGGGAAGCGGAAAGTCCACTCTCATCAATGACACGTTGTACCCGGCACTAAGCAAACACTTCTATCGCTCTCATACAGCTCCACTCCCCTACACCGAACTCACGGGACTTGAACATATAGACAAGGTCGTGGCTGTAGACCAGTCTCCGATCGGACGTATGCCGAGAAGCAACCCTGCTACATACATCGGAGTATTCACGGATATCCGTAACCTCTTCGTCGAGATGCCGGAAAGTAAGATGAGAGCATACAAACCGGGGAGATTTTCATTCAATGTCAAGGGTGGACGTTGCGAAACTTGCAAGGGGAATGGGTACAAACGAATAGAGATGAACTTCCTTCCCGATGTGTACGTTCCCTGCGAAACGTGCAAAGGGATGCGGTACAATAGAGAGACGCTTGAGGTACGATTCAAAGGGAAGTCGATAGCCGATGTCTTGGAGATGACGGTAAATATGGCAGTAGAGTTCTTTGAGAACATCCCCGGTATCCTTTCCAAGATCAAAACCCTCCAAGACGTCGGGCTCGGATACATAAAACTCGGTCAACCTTCCTCGACCTTGTCTGGAGGAGAATGTCAACGTATAAAGCTCGCTTCCGAACTATCGAAAAGAGATACCGGCAAAACGATCTACTTCCTCGACGAACCGACCACGGGACTTCACTTTGAAGATATTCGTATGCTTATGAAGATACTTGATCGCCTTGTCGATCGAGGCAATACCGTTGTCGTGATTGAACATAACATGGATGTAATAAAGGTGGCTGACCATCTCGTAGATATCGGACCTGAGGGGGGAAAAGATGGTGGACGTATAGTCTTCGAGGGGACACCGGAAGAGATGATCGGTACGAGCAGAAGCTACACTGCCGAGTTCTTGAGTCGAGAACTCGCCATGAGACAAACGAAGAAAGTGAAGAAATGATCTCGATAGATAAACTCTTGGAAAGCCTCAACGAAGAGCAACGTGCCGCTGTCTTATACAACAGTGGCGATAGCCTTATCCTTGCCGGTGCGGGATCGGGGAAGACTCGTGTGCTTACCACAAAGATCGCGTACCTACTCACACAGGGGTATGCCCCGTTTGAGATACTTGCCCTTACGTTTACCAACAAAGCGGCGAGGGAGATGCGTGACCGTATAGCTGCGATGATCGGTCATGACTTGTCACGGTATATCCCTATGGGTACCTTCCATTCACTCTTTGCTCGTATGCTTCGGAGGTATGCTTCTCTACTGGGTTATAGAGAAGACTACACAATCTATGACACCAATGATAGTAATACCTTGGTGCGAGTTATCCTTAAAGAGATGAATCTCGATGAGAAATACTATAACCCGAAGAGTATCTCTGCTCTTATCTCTGCCGCAAAAAACAACGGGCAAAACCCCGAAGAGGTCGCAAGAGATGATAAATTCAAACTCTATCTATCCGCTCGAAAGATAAGCCGCTTCCCGGAGATCTATGCTACCTATTGCAACAGGTGTCTCACAGCAAACGCAATGGACTTCGACGACTTGCTCCTCAATATGTATCACCTTCTGGCCAGACACGAAGAGGTACGGATAGAGATGCATGAGAGATACAAATACATACTCGTAGATGAGTATCAAGATACCAATAGGGTCCAGGATCTTGTAGTAAGATTACTGAAAGGAGACAACGCTCATGTGTGTGTTGTCGGGGACGATGCCCAAAGTATATATTCTTTTCGCGGAGCTATAATCGACAACATACTGAACTTCAAAAATAACTTTCCCAATGCTCGTCTCTTCAAACTGACCAAGAATTACAGATCGACCGAGACAATTGTAAACCTGGCAGGTAAGCTCATAGAGAAAAATACCAAAAGGATACCCAAGGTCGTAGAGGCAGTGGCAGGTGAGGGTCCTAAAGTGGGACTTTTCGGATCATTCACAGCCAATGTAGAGGCACAGACTGTTGCAGCGAGGATATTTGCCCTTATCAATAGAGGATGCTCGGCAGAGGATATCGCAGTCCTATATCGCACAAATGCTCAAAGCCGTCTGATAGAAGAGAACTTGCGTATGTTTGGTATTCCTTACCGCATCTTCGGAGGATTATCATTCTTTGATCGCAAGGAAGTTAAGGATGTGCTCGCCTATCTGCGCCTTGTCATCAATCCGGATGACGACGAAGCCTTCCGGCGAATACACAATACGCCGACAAGAGGTATCGGTGCGACGACATTCACCTCGCTAATGGAGGTAAGCCATACTCAGGAGAAAAGCTATATGCAAACGGTATCGGATCTGAATTTGTTGCAACAAGTCCTCAAACCGGCAGCAATCAATAAGCTTACTGCATTCATTGAACTTATCAAAACAATTAGAAGTCGTAAGGATGAACTTGAGCCTGTGGCTTTCCTCCAATACCTTATACATATAAGCGGAATCCCAGGGATGTACACGGATGGCAGTATAGAGTCACAAGGGAAATTGGAAAATATCGAAGAACTCCTCCATGCATTGAGCGAGTTTGTGCGCATCAAACAGTCTCAAGATGACGAAATACCGACCATCGAAGAGTTTGCAAGAGAGATTGCCCTCTATACAGATCGAGATACTCAAGAGAATGATAATACCCCTAAGGTTACGCTGATGACAATGCATGCTTCTAAAGGATTGGAGTATCCTCACGTATATATTGTGGGATTGGAGGAAGGGTTGATTCCTTCAGAACGTACAATGTCGGAAGGTGCTATTGAGGAAGAGCGTCGGTTACTATACGTTGCGATTACACGAGCAAAGGAAACTTGCACTCTCTCCTTTGCACGTGAACGTATGATCCATGGGCAAAGCAATAATGTGAAACCAAGTCGCTTCATCTTCGATCTCGATGCTTCGTGCATAGAGGACTATGCAGGGATACTTGGTAGCAGGCATAAAATGAAGACAGATATGCCACTTCAAAGCTCAAGCCTCCCGACATCGTCCGAACCAAAACGTAAAATGACGAGAATCATACGCCGCCCCGATCCCCATATGAAAGCGGAAGAGGATAATGAAGACACCCTAATGGATGAAATTCAGGGCATAGCCTTCAAGAAAGGAGATTACGTGTATCACGATCGTTTCGGCAGGGGAAGAGTAGAAGGATTTAGCGATAGTTTCTCGGGAATGAAGGTACATGTAAACTTCGATGACTCGGGGCGCAAGGTTCTCATCGTAAAGTTTGCACGTCTACGGCCTGAATAGTATCATTACTGTATAGCTAAAGCTCAACGGAGTATTCCACTATCCCCGGAGGCGATATCATAATATTGGTGCCGGTTTCCCCATTGTTATCATATTGGAAATCCCTCGGCAATGACCTCGGATCACCATATCCGGGAGCACTGAACCGACTGATATTGATCATATATAAGGTATTGCGTACTACCCCGTACCGCCCTGTCTTCTTTTTCTCCCTTACTTGTGAATCCGATAAGTGCCTTATTGGGATGGCATAGTATGCATATCCCCCTTTGTAACATTGGATGCCATCTCCCGAATATCCGAAGTTGGCATCCATAAGAGTATTACCAAACTTTGCCGAAAGCATATCGTGTACTGTCAATAATCGTCTTTCCGTCGCAGTACGAGAGCTTTCGGTTTTTCTTTTTATCTGAGTTATGGATTGAAGAAATGCGGTCACCGAATAATTTGTCCCATCGATGGAAAGCCAATCACTACCTAATGGGATAGATGAGTTCGGAGAATAAGGAATACCCACTAAGAGGCGTGTTACAGTCTTTGCGTGAGTATCGCTCCCTTCCATAGTATTTTCGGCTATTGCATAACCATGAAATTTGTCTCCTACATTTAGTCTAATTGTTTTATTCCACACAGGACCGGTGACAGTTTCATCGAGATAGAGAAACTCCTTTTTCAGTTCTTCATCACTTAATTTTGATTGTTCGCCATAGTTGCAATCGACAGGGTACTTGACTACTTCTCCACCATCTGTCGTTATTGACGCATACTCTGGAAAGAGACGAAACTTTTTGTTCGCTACATCAGTGTAAAATCTGATTTCATTTGTAGAGACTGAGTGATCATCTGGTACGTTCTCGGCATTCCAATATATAGATGCAAATGCATGATTAGGGGTAAGTTCCGTTTGTATTGATAAGGGATTAGAAGTATTCTGAGCAATTAGTTGGGATTTGGAAAGTGTAACAAGAGACTCAGCATTAGTATAAAAAGTCATCATCAATCTCTGTTGGTCTGTATAAGCTCCCTGAGTGAAATCTTCTCTTAGTCGAGTAAAATCCGAGTTCAGTTCGGTCCTTCTCTTAAACTCTTCAGAGGGATTAAATATAATCAATACTTTATAGTCATTTGCTTCGACAACCATTCCTCCAATCAAGATATTAAGACTGCCGTCTCTTTCCGATACTTCTGCGGCATCTTTGCCGGATAAGATCTTATCCTTATAGTTTATATCCTTATCAAAGACATATTTAACTATTTGTGGCTCTCCGGTTTCATTCACTGAATAGAATACAACTCTTACGCCTTCAAAAACAATCCGTCGAAGATCTCCGGCAATTCTTTGTGCCCTTTCGCTCGTAGATCGTAAAGAAATCGCACCAGTATTAAACTGAGCCGAAAACATTATCTCCCTCTTGACTTCTGTTTGATCGACAAATTCTACTCTCTTGCTGCAGGATGATAATAGTAAAAACAATAGTATTAAAGTTAGGACATTAAATCTGCTTACTTGATTCATAAACTAAACTTACAGTGGTTTTCTAATATTGATAATCTACCGTAAATTTAACTCTTTCCTTTAATAATACAATACTATAAGTGCGGATTATGACTCAAATGGAAATGCATACTTAACCTCTTCGAGGAATAATCCTTCGGCTGGTGCAGTTGTTGATGCCTTAGAGCGGTCTTTTGCATTCAGAGCGATACGAAACTCTTCCTCTGACATTCTACCACGACCGACCATAAAAAGTGTCCCAACAATCGAACGTACCATATTCCTTAAGAAGCGATCTGCAGTTATCTCAAAGTACCATTTCCCTGGAGACTGTTCAATCCACCTAGCATAAGTAACCGTACATATGTGTGTCTTCACATCGGTATGCTTTTTACTAAAAGTCGTAAAGTCATACGTTCCGACTAAATGCAGGGCAGCTCTATTCATCGCATCGAAATCAAAATGACCCCTCAATCTTGTCTCATACTTAGTTGTGAACGGATCCTTGTCCAACGTAACATAATATCTATACGTACGTGCCACAGCATCGAAGCGTGCATGAGCATCATGGTGGACACGATAGAGCCCATATAATGATATGTCAGATGGGAGGTATCGATTGAGATGTTCCTTCATATCTGACAAACTCTCTTTATCCAGCTCTATACTGAGATCAAAGTGAGCGACAGTAAAACGTGCATGTACACCTGTATCTGTACGTCCGGCTCCGGTCACCTTAACCTCTTCTCTACTTATTGTAGAGAGAGCTAACTCCAGCAATCCCTGTACAGTACGCCCCAACGGTTGTATCTGCCACCCGACAAAGTCTGTACCATCATAGGATAATGTCATGAAATATCGAAACTTACTACCCATATAATATAGCAAAGAAAATGCACCTCATCCGACATACAATGTCCATAGATGAGGTGCGTTAGAAGTTTTCAATCCAAATAAATAGATTGGAGTATATCATCATACCGAGACAGAGGACATTGACAAGCAGTATAAGGATTCTACCACTTCTACTTCTCTCCAAGAAAAGATCATCAAGGCTCCAGAAAGGAGGTGTTCCAGCCGCACCTTCCGGTACGGCTACCTTGTTACGACTTAGCCC
>JBHBLB010000040.1:0-16674 GCA_041791495.1 Porphyromonas sp. | reverse complement strand
GACGTAGCACTTCTCGAGGAGTGGGAAGAGAAGCTCGACCGCACCTCCGAGGCGCTGATCCGTGCCGACTTGTCGTCACTCTCCGGCGTCCCCTCATGGATGCTGGTGATCGTGAAGGAGGCTCTGCGCAAGACCGGAATGGGGACGGCTCGGGAACTGTGGCCTAACCTCGAAGTGTTTTTCCACGGAGGGATAGCGTTCGACCCGTATCGGGAGGAGTACCGCCGCGTATTGGGCGAGGGGGTGAGGTATATGGAGACATACAATGCTTCGGAGGGTTTCTTCGGCATTCAGGATGATCCGTCGGACTCTTCGATGCTTCTCATGCTGGACTACGGGGTTTACTACGAGTTTATTCCCATGGAGACCTTCGACGAGTCCGATCCCTCGGGTGCCATCCCCCTACACGAGGTGCAGTGCGGAGTGAACTATGCCATGGTCATTTCTACTCTCGGAGGGCTGTATCGCTATATCATCGGGGATACGGTACGCTTCTCTTCTACGACTCCATATAAGTTTGTGATTACGGGACGTACGAAGAGCTTCATCAACGCTTTCGGAGAGGAGCTGATGGTCGCCAATGCCGACAAGGCTCTCGATGCGGCGGCTATGGCGACCAATGCGCGACTCAAGGAGTACTCTGCCGCTCCCGTCTTCCTGACCGAGGAGGGGAAGGGGTACCACCATTGGGTGGTGGAGTTTGAGCAGTTGCCGAGAGATATGGGACTCTTTGCGGAAGTACTGGATACTTCCCTGAAATCGCTCAACTCCGACTACGAAGCCAAGCGGCACAAGGACATATCTCTCCAACCTCCGAAAGTGACTGTGGTGGGCGAGGGGACGTTCTTCGGGTGGATGAAGGAGCACAACAAACTGGGCGGACAGCACAAAGTGCCCCGCCTCTCTAAGGATGATGCCATCGTGCGTCGCCTGATAGAGATCTCCGAGGGGATATGACTCCCCGGGGGAGGAGCTACTTCTTGTACTTGTCGTTGAGCCCTATGCCTGCGAGGATCATAGGTACTGCTTTCTCGACACGCTGCATCCTGGTGGCCTCTCTTTTGGCTTCGGCCACGTGGAGAGAGTACTCCTTCTGACGGCCGGGCGTGAGGCGATCGAATGCCTGTCGCAACTCCTCGTCTTCATCAAGCCGTGCTTGGAGCTCTGTCGGTACGGGTACGGGAGTGAAGGGTAGGGCTTTGAGTCTACGCCCTTGACGTTCGAGCTCTATCGCTTCCCTGACATAGCGAAGGATATTGCCCTCGTCTATCTCCTCAAGTGCGGTCATGCGCCACTGTCGTAGCGAGCGTGTGACCTTTTCGTTTGCGTTGATGAGGACGCCAAGTGGGTCACTGAGGAAGACTCCGTTGTAAAACCATATCGCCACATAGTGCTTGAAGGCTCCGTAGCTTACGATATTCTTCCCATCGAAAGTGTACACGTCGCTCCCCCATTTCTCTACTTTGTCAAGCCCCGTGCGGTCAAGTATGTCGGCAATACGTGCCAAGTGCTCGGCCCATCTGCCCGAAGCCGTGTCGCTCATGCGGTCCTTTCGTCTGTCCATAGGTATACAATCAAAAAGGCTATGTCACAGATCCTGGGACTGTGACATAGCCTGTACATAACATTGACGGTAAATGTGTGTGGGTTACTTACGGGGCTTGAGCGACTTGAAGAAGTCGTTGCCCTTGTCATCTACGAGAATAAATGCGGGGAAGTTCTCTACTTCGATCTTCCATATCGCCTCCATGCCGAGCTCGGGATACTCAAGGCATTCAACCTTCTTGATGCTTTCTTGTGCAAGGATTGCGGCAGGACCACCGATACTTCCGAGATAAAACCCTCCGTGCTTATGACAAGCCTCGGTGACTTGCGGACTTCTATTCCCCTTTGCTATCATGATGCGGCTACCTCCATAGGACTGGAAGAGATCAACGTACGAGTCCATACGTCCGGCTGTCGTTGGACCGAACGATCCTGACGGCATCCCTTCGGGGGTCTTTGCGGGCCCTGCGTAGTAGATGGGGTGATCTTTGATGTACTGTGGCAGACCTTCACCGCTGTCGATCCGTTCCTTTAGTTTGGCATGAGCGATGTCGCGTCCCACGATGATCGTACCGTGGAGCGAAAGCCTCGTAGCAACGGGATACTTGGATAGCTCTGCGAGTATCTCTTCCATCGGTCGGTTGAGATCAATGTTTATGACCTGTCCCTCGAAGCCTTTGCGATACTCTTCGGGGATAAGGCGTCCCGGCTCCGTTTCCATCTTCTCGATCCAGATGCCTTGTTTGTTTATTTTTGCTTTGATGTTGCGGTCTGCCGAGCAGCTCACCCCCATCCCTACGGGACATGATGCGCCATGACGCGGCAGACGGATCACACGTATATCATGAGCGAAGTATTTCCCTCCGAACTGCGCACCGAGCCCGAGATTGTATGCTTCCTCAAGGAGTCGGGCTTCGAGCTCCTTATCTCTGAACGCTCTACCGCCTTCGTTGCCCGTCTCTGGCAGTTCGTCATAGTACTTTGCGCTGGCAAGCTTGACGGTTTTCAGGTTGGTCTCTGCCGAAGTGCCGCCTATGACGAAAGCGATGTGGTATGGCGGACAAGCGGCTGTGCCGAGCGACTTCATCTTATCTACAAGAAAAGATACAAGCGTGTCCGGATTGAGTAGAGCCTTTGTCTCTTGATAGAGATAGGTTTTATTGGCAGAGCCGCCGCCCTTTGCCACACAAAGGAACTTGTATTCGTCACCTTCGGTAGCCATAAGGTCGATCTGTGCGGGGAGATTACACCCTGTGTTGATCTCTTTGTACATATCGAGGGGTGCATTTTGGGAGTAGCGCAGATTGTCCGTCGTATATGTATCGAAGACACCATGCGATAGAGCCTCTGCATCATCGAAGTCCGTCCACACTCTTTGACCCTTCTTGCCAAGGATGATGGCGGTACCTGTATCTTGACAGAAGGGGAGCTTGCCGAGCGCACTTACCTCTGCGTTGCGAAGGAAGGTCAGTGCTACGAACTTATCGTTATCGGAAGACTCGGGGTCATTCAGTACCTGTGCCACCTTTTCTTGGTGATCCTTTCGGAGGAAAAACGATACATCGTGAAATGCCTGACGTGCCAGGAGGCGCAAGCCTTCGGCTTCCACCTTGAGGATTTCCTTGCCATCGAACTCCGCAGTACTGACATACTTGTCGGTCAGTAGGTAGTATTCGGTCTTATCTTTCCCGAGTGGGAACATTTCCTGATACTTAAATTCCTTTTGTTCCATAATCAATTCTGAGAATATATTAGGGTTGATGAGTATTCTTGTGTGCATGTACCATTGACAAAAATAGTGGAAATAATGGACAAAACTCCGTATTTGAGTGAAAATAACTAACTTGCAATAGCAATCAAGAATACAAAAATGGATGCACTTTGCGAATTCGGTCTGAATCTATTTACCCTAAGAGGTTTCTGGGGTATCGTTTATGCACTTGTGATTGTGAGTGTGATCCTACTTGTTGTCCTCGAAAACCGCAATCCCATAAAGGCAGTGGGGTGGGTTATTATCCTTATGTTGTTGCCGGCGGTGGGGCTTGTGGCGTACTTCTTTTTCGGGAGAGACAACCGGCGGGTGCGTTTGATGTCGAAGAAGGCATACCAACGCATCATGAGCCATGCCACACCCGACATCCCCTCCTCCCATATCTTCCGCAGCGTGGGTGCGGGACGCTTCGCCACCCTTTCGAGACTTTTGCATCGCCATACCGGGGCTCCTATCCTCGAGGCAGACAGTGCGGAGATCTTCACTCACGGAGAGGCGAAGCTCTCCCGTATGATGGAAGACATTGCTGCTGCCCGATCCCACGTGCATATTCAGTATTATGTCTTTTCCGACGACACTACCGGGCGACGTGTGGCAGACCTTCTGGCTCGCAAGGTTACGGAGGGCGTCCGTGTCCGTGTCGTGTACGACTATGTGGGAAGCTGGGAGGCATCGCGCTCCTTCTTCAGGAAGATGAGGCGGGCGGGCGTGGAGGTCTATCCTTTCCTTCGTGTCGTTTTCCCACTCCTTACCAGTAAAGTGAACTATCGCAACCACCGTAAGGCGGTCATCATAGACGGACAGATAGGCTACGTGGGTGGGATGAACATCGCCGATCGCTATACCATCGGCAACCATCTTGGTACATGGAGAGATACACATATACGCATCACCGGAGCAGCGGTCAATGGTCTTCAGGCATCCTTTATCGCAGACTGGTACGTCGCTTCGCAGCGTATCTTGCCGATAAATGTGTACCATCCGGTCAAGGGGAGCGGATCGCCCGTGGGAGAGGGTGGGGTCGAGGGCGCACCGATGCAGTTCTTCCAATCGGGCCCTACGGGACCATGGCGCACCTTGCAGCAGGCATATTGTATGTCGATATACAATGCGAAGCACTCCGTGTGGATAGAGACTCCCTACTTCCTCCCGAACGAGCCCCTCTTTCGTGCCATTGTGGGGGCAGCCCTCAGCGGCGTCGATGTCCGTCTCATCCTGCCCGACAAGTGTGACAGTCGTACAGTACGTATGGCAAGCGACTCGTTCCTTTCGGATCTGCTTGAGGCAGGGGTGAAGGTCTTCAGGTACAAGGCCGGCTTCCTCCACTCGAAGCTCCTGATGGTGGACGATGACCTGACCATCCTCGGGTCTGCAAATATGGACTTCCGGAGCCTGGAGCACAACTTCGAGCTCACGGGATGTGTGTACGACAAAGCCTTTACGGTGCGTATGCGGAAGGTATTCGAAGCAGATATGATGGCCTCTGTACCCGTGCTCCTGAAGGTATGGCGCAAGCGTCCTTTCGTGACCCGGCTGTCCGAATCTGTGATGCGGCTCCTCTCTCCTTTGTTATGAAAGCTCCCTCTCACTGCACTCCCGGGTAAGTGCCGTGACGTAGGGAAGATGACAACTTCCCGTCGTAAACCTGTACGCTACCGTACTCGAAGTTGTAATCGACTCCGGAAAAGTACTTTTCAGGGGCTGAAGAGTAATAATCAGGGGCGGAAAGGTAACTTCCCGCCCCTGACTGTCAGTTCATATACGGTTGAGGACAAGTTTATTCCCCGTAATCCAAAAGTTGGTGCCCCATCAATGGAGAAGGAGGAGCCGCAGCATCTGCTCCTCCTCTGCCGTAGCGTTGAGGTAGCGGTACGCATGAGGCTCACGAGGATAGTCGTACTCGCGTCGGAGCTGTTCGAACTGCTCGGGCATACGACGCAGCTGTCCCTCGACCCGGGCCGGATCGAAGGCTCGAAGCAGTGCCCTATATACCCTCTTGTCCACATATTGCGACAAGTCTATATCGGGCATCTCGGGTGGAGGGGGTTTCATCACTTCGTACATCCTTGGGGCATCTATGCCGAAGTGTCTTGCGCCGTGCTCGACACACATACGGGCACCGTTGGCTTTGCCATCGGCAGAGAAGCCTGCAATGTGCGGCGTGGCTATATAGGTATGCTCCAGCATCTCCCGAGAGATGTCGGGCTCTCCCTCCCAGCAGTCGAGGATCACTTTGTCTATGCGTCCGTCTCTGAGTCCTTCGAGGAGCGCATCTGTATCTGCTACGGCTCCCCTGCAGGCATTGATGATAATCGGTCTGTGCTCGACTCTGTGTGTGAATTCCCGTCCGAGCAGGTGGTGGGTCGGATGTGCGCCTCCCCTCGTGAGCGGTGTATGGAACGTAACCACATCGGCACGGTATGCGATCTCGTCGAGCCCGACAAAGGCTCCGTGCCCTTCCCGTTCGGCTCGTGGCGGGTCATTCAGCAGGCAAGTCATACCGAAGGCTTCGGCATACCTCTTGACGATCCGCCCTACGTGTCCTACACCTACTATACCGAGTACTTTCCCCTTAGGGTCAAAGCCATCGTTCACTACGAGTCGGGCGATAATGCTTCCGAAGTACTGGCCTACGGCTTCTGCGTTACAGCCCGGAGCATTGTGCCATACTATGCCTGCGCGTTCGCAGTAGGATGTGTCGATATGATCGTACCCTATGGTCGCCGTAGTGATAAGCTGTACCCGAGAGTCCCGTAGCAGCTCCTCGGTACAACATGTGATGCTGCGGATGATGAGCCAGTCTGCATCCCGAACCTTCTCAGGGGTGAACTCCCAAGACGGTAGATAGCTGACGTCTCCCATAGACTCTACCACCCCCTTTAGGTAAGGGATAGATGCCTCTGCTACGATCTTGATCTTGCTCATTTACTTCCCTTGTGCCGCCAAGGCGTGCATCTTGATGGTACGTATCATGGAGAGGAGACCATTGGATCGGGTAGGAGAGAGGTGCTCTCGCAGCCCCACCCTGTCGATGAAGTAGAGGTCTGCTGCGGCGATGTCCGCAACCTTCTGGTGATTGAGCACCTTGAGCAGCATGGAGATAATGCCTCTCACTATCACCGCATCGCTGCCCGCCTTGAAACTCATGGTGCCGTCGCTCTCATTCTGTGCCTTGATCCAGACACGGCTCTGGCACCCTTCGATGATATTCTCAGGCACCTTGTCCGCATCATCTATCTCATCGAGCTCGGCTCCCATGTCTATGATCATCTGGTATCTATCCATCCAGTCGTCGAGGAGTGTGAACTCCCCGATGATCTCGTCCTGTATTTCGTTGATTGTCTTCGTATCCATATATATAAGTGTATGCTGTTTACTTGATGGCATCGTTGTACTCCGTGATCACTTGCCATACCGTCTCGCCCACGGCTTTGAGTGTTGCACGGTCGATAATCGCCATGTTGTCGTCGTGGGTATGCCAATAGGCTCCGAATCCCTTGCTTGTCGTCGGGTCGTAATTGATGATGTCCACGCAAGGGATACCGGTATTGCGTATCACGAAGTAGTGATCGTCGGTGACCGCTCCGCCCATGTCATTGATGAAGTACTCCTGATAGCCAAGCTTGTGTGCGGTCTGCCAGATAAGCGTAGTGAACTTCCCGGCGTACTCTTGCGAGAAGTACTCTCGATAGAACCGAGCTCCGCGTGCTCCGACCATATCGAGGAGGATACCGAAGTCGGCACGGTAGCCGCTCTTGTGGGGAGTCTTTGTCCAGCTTTGTGTACCGAGAGCCCAAGTCTTAGTAGTATCTCCCTGATAGTTGGCGTGCTCGGGAGCTCCGTAGTCCTCGGCATCGAAGAGCGCGATGTCTATACCGAGCTTATCGAGAGGGTGCTCCTTCAGTAGACGGGCTATCTCCAGCAGCATGCCCGTACCGCTCCCTCCGTCGTCAGCTCCGTCTATCGGGAGGTGACGCTTCTCCGTATCGTCATCGTAGTCTGCCATAGGGCGGGTGTCCCAATGGGCGAATAGGAGGACGCGCCTCGTGGCATCTGGGTTGTGTATGCCGATAATGTTGCGGGCGTTTAGTATAGTGCCGTCGTAGGCTTTCAGTTTAAGCTCTTGTGTATGTACCTCTAAGCCGTGGCGTTTGAGCGTCTCCGTAAGCCAGTCGGCGCAGGCACGATGAGATGCCGTATTGGGTACACGTACACCGAAGTCCACTTGCTTCTGTATATTGATGTATGCCGAGTCGGGATTGAAAGGCGAAGCAGGTCTCGCCTCCGTCGTATTCTTTTCGGTATTTGACTCTTGAGTCTTGCCCCCCTTTGCCCCACCTGCGCATGCCGAGGTCAGCAATAATGCCGCAAGCCCTATCGCTACTGTATGTCTCATATCCTATCTGTTTCGTTATGTTATCCTTACGGCAAAGGTAACATAATCTCGCCTAATAAAAGCGAAGTCCCATAAACCCTTTGGAGGGCCTATGGGACTTCGATGGTGATGATGGTATCCGCTTAGCGATCGTAGCTCTTCACTCTGTACTTGGTATCGAACTTTATCTCCAAGCCATTGCTTAGATCAATCTCGTATCCGCGTCTATCGTGTGAAGCCCTAACGATGAAGTCGGAGGGATGCTGCTGCCTGACGTACTCCTCTATCTGCTTCGGGAGTACTCCCCTGGGGATCTCTCCCTTGATACAATCTATATCTTCCCACTTCCCTGTATGGTCGAAGTCTATCGTTGTCCCATCGACGAAGAAGACATCATAGGACTTGAACATCAGGAACCCCTCACTTTTGATGAATGAGATCTCTCTATCTTTGAAGTGGGTATTGATCAGAGTGATTGCCTTTCCCGGCAATTCGTCGAAACGGATGGGGCGATCGTCGTCCGTGCGTTCGATAGCAAAGCCGGTCGCAGTGCTTATGATACACAACAGTGCTACTAACAGTGGCGCGAGGATTTTGGTCTTTGGCTTCATCTTAATCGGTCTCATGCTTGATAACTCTGAAGCTCTTCGCGTCGAACTTTACCTCAATCCTGTTGGAGAGTTCTACTTCATAGTGGCGACGATTGCGGGAGATCTTTTCGATGATTGCGGTTGGATAGGCCTCGTTGATGTAGGTTGCAATCTGCGAGGGCACAATGCTGCTGGGGACACTCCGGGTCTGCATATCCACCTCAGTCCATTCTCCTTTTTTGTCAAAGTCGAGGTTGGTGCCATCTTTCAGGACAACTTCGTAAGACTTAGAGGTAAGAGTGCGCTCGACTTTGGCATATACGATATCATTTTGGGTGAAGTACTTGTGAATGAACTTCTGTGATTTTGCCGGTAGTTCCTGAAAGCGGATGGCTTTGTCCGTATCGGCTTTGGCGACTGTCCCGATCGAAGCGATCAACAGTACTGACATCAAATAAACAAATTTCTTCATATCAATCTTTAGTTGTTTTGGTTTTACATCACAAAGATGGGATACAAAACTGAAAACAAACTGAAAATCGAAGCCAATGGATATATTGAGACGAAATATCCCTTTACGGCTCGAGGATGAAGTGATGCATGCCTTCTGAGAACTCGTATCCGACTTTTATGTCGTAGCTCTTGCATATAGAGTCAACGAGAGATAATCCCAGTCCTGTGGAGGTCGTATATTGAGACTCTTTGTAAAAGCGTCTGAAGATACGTTCTGTGTCGAGAGCTTCTCCGTTTGCCGTATTGGAGATCTTGATGCGTCTCCTTGTGACCTGTATTGCAATAGTACCTCCCGGTCGGTTGTGCAGGTAAGCGTTCTTGATCAGATTGCTAATGAGGACCGTGGCTAAGCTTTCGTTTATGTTCAACACCAGATCATTGTGATACACTCTCTCGCAAGAGATGCCCAAATGTGTGTATGCCTCTTCGTAAGATGTCGAGAGCGACTCGATCAGCTCCCGGACAGAAATCTCCTTGCGGTCGGTAAACTGTGCGTTCTCTATCTTGGTCAGCAGGAGCAAGGTCTGGTTGAGTTTTGTCAGGTTTTCGAGGGAGTGCTTCGTCTCTATAAGTTGCTTGAGTTGCTCCTCACCGAGCGAAGGATCGTTCATAAGCAGTTCAAGTCTGTTCAAGGCTACGGCAATGGGTGTCTGAAGTTCGTGAGAGGCATGTCCGATAAAGAGACTTTGCTGCTCATACACCTCGACATTTCTGAGTGAACTCTGCCATAACGCTTCTGATAGTCTACGGAACTCATATATATTGTAGTCCCTCTTGAGAGGCGATAATCCTTTTTTAAGAGACAAGTTGTCTATCCATTTGAGCATAGAGTAGAGTGGCTTGAGAGTATATCGTTGGACAAGGGTATTTACGATAAGTATTGTGAGGAGTAGTACACAGTAAAGCGTGATGATCCAGTATAGGATGGTGAGTTTGAGATCATCTTTCTCTATCGTCGGGATCATTACTGTGAGTTGGTAGTACTCTGCATTGCGATCTTTGAATATCGTGGTAAGTGTCCTTGCCGGTTCGGTTTCCTTTTTCGACTTCAGATAGATCATTTCGTCTTTAAAAACGGTCGATGGTCTTTGGGCAGCGTATTCGGGCGAAACGTTGATGAGGTGATAGCTATTGTTGGTGCCGTTGTCATCGTCGGGAAGAGGCTCACCTTGCAATGCCCTCTTTATGATGTGTTCAGAGTATTCTTCGAGCGTGTCGTCTACCTCATCGTTGATCTCATCAACAATGATATAATAAAAGAGTGTCCCCCAACCTACAAAAAGGAGAAAAAGGACGCTTGCGAGCTTTAGTGTTATTCGTTGGAGCAGTTTCATTTATACGCTAATTTATAGCCTAACCCGTAGACGGCTTTTATCTCAATGTTAGCATTTTCGTTGTTCATTTTCTTACGCAGGTTTTTAATCTGTGCGTAGATAAAGTCGAAGTTATCTGTCTGGTCGATGTAGTCTCCCCAAACTGCTTCGGCAAGCCGTAGCTTATCTATCAAGTGATTTGGACGCATCATGAAGTAACGTAATATATCGTACTCCTTACGACTCAGGTCGAGTTCGGTCTCATTTATATAGACTGATGAGGTCGTTGTATCTATCCGAACGTTGCCTACCCTAATCTCGTTGTCTCCGTTTAGGACCTTTCGTCTGATAAGACTCCTAATACGTGCCGATAGTTCGGCCAGGTGGAAAGGTTTTGCCAGATAATCATCTGCCCCGAGATCCAGTCCTGCGATTTTGTCATCCACGGAATCCTTAGCGGATATGATGATCACATTCTTGTTCTTATCCATACTCCCCAACTCCTGAAGCAGGGTAAGCCCATTGCCATCCGGCAACATGATGTCAAGCAGAATACAGTCGTAGTCGTACTCTGCTATCTTTGCGGAAGCCTTCCGATAGGACGTGGCACTCTCTACAATGTATTGTTCTTTCTTTAGGAACGTGACAAGTGTCTCGTTCAGAGACAAATCGTCCTCAACGACAAGTATCTTCATACCCTCTCACAAACGGGATTGGTTGTATATTTATTCCGGTACAAATATAGAGAAAATAGGTAATTTGATATTTTTCTCCCCTAAGTAGCGTTATATCTTCTGATATCTGTGCTTGCTCAAAGCCGGAACCGAATAACATCGTGTGCGTTAAGGAGATTAGTTTATTCGTGCTATTTTTGCATTCAAATTGGATATTTCTGTCGTATGAATAGAGTACTTACAATAGTTATTTTGGCACTCCTCTCCTCATGGAATGCTTTAGCGCAGCGCGAACATTATACTGGCGATCCCTCTTTTGCCGAACAAGCCGGACTGACGAACCAAGGGCAGGAACGTCTGCGTGTATATCTCAATACGCACATGACGGCAGACGCGGGTTGGGGGATCCCTAAAGCAGGGAGCAAAGATCAGTTTCGTTTCAAGGGAAAACAGCTACGTATCGAAGCTAAAGGGGTGATAAATGACCTCCTCTCTTTCCGTTGGTTACAGAGACTCAATAGCTCCAACGACGCCACTCATGCTATCGACAATCTTCCTATGTCGATAGATGTGGCAGGGCTTGGCGTGACCCTTTCGGATAAAGTTTCTCTTTTCTTGGGGAAACAGTGCGCAGCTTTCGGAGGAGTTGAGTTCGACTTTAATCCGATAGAAGTATATGAGTTCGCGGATATGATAGAGTATACCCCCTGCTTTATGACGGGGGCCAGCTTCACTTATGACGTCACGCCTGTACACCGGATACATCTTCAGGTTCTCAATGCCCGCAATAGTTCCCTCTCCCGCACCTATCCAGAGGTTGCTTCAGCACTCTTGGAGGATACCTCTTTCCCACTCCTTTACTCATTTTATTGGAGTGGGCAGGCGACGTCGTTCTGGAAGACCATGTGGTCTTACTCCTATGCAACCCAAACGAAACGGCATGGGATGCATTACATAGCCCTTGGGAATGAGTTCAAGTTCGGACAGTTCGGGGCATACTTAGACGTCATGTACTCACGCGAAGGGCTTAACAGCAAGCCCCTCATTCCGGTTGTGGAACATGCCGAGTACTACTCGTATACACTCAAGCTCAACTATCGCCTCTCTCCCAAGTGGAACATCTTTGCCAAAGGTATGTACGAAACTGCCGAAGCAGGCGATCCGGACAAGTGGTGGGATAGTAAACGTATGCGCACGGCATACGGATATGTCGGAGGCGTGGAGTATTATCCTATGGAGGACAACCTAAGGTTTTTCTTCACGTATGTGGGTCGTTCGTATCGTTTTGATGTACCTCATACATCCGATTACAGTACAAATCGTCTGTCGTTAGGCTTTATTTATCAGCTGCCTCTCTTTTGATTTCTCGACATTTTCCAGTACTCGAAGTACATTCTCCCCCCACATTTTACCGATTTCTCCGTCAGAGAATCCGCGGCGAAGCAGTTCGATCGTGATGCGTAGTATATGAGACGCATTGCGACATCCTATCACCTCTCCATCTCCATCGAAATCTGTCCCTATCCCGATATGGTCGGCTCCCACGAGTTTATAGGCATGGCAGATATGATCTACGAAGTCGAGGATGGATGCTTGTTCGCTTTCTTTGTTTACAAATCCCTTATACATACACATCTGGATAACGCCGCCGGTGGCGGCTATCCCCATAATCTCCTCATCGGTCAGGTTACGAGGGTGATCGCATATTGCTCTGCATGAAGAGTGAGATGCTATTACAGGAGCACTACTAAGCGCAAGTACATCTCTCACTGTGCTGCTGCCGGCATGGGAGAGATCTATAAGGATCCCGAGTCGATTCATTTCCCGTACCACCTCACGCCCGAAGTCACTCAAGCCTCCATGCGTCTGGGACGAGCGTGATGCCGAGTCGCAGATGTCGTTGTCCCCATTGTGAGACAAGGTGATATAACGCACCCCTTTGTCCGCAAAGTGTGACAGGCGGGAGAGATCCCGAGCGATGGGATAGCCATTCTCTATCCCTTTTACGACAGCCTTGCATCCTTTTGCTTTGGCTTTCACTATCTCTTCAGCTGTATGAGCGACTATGACCTGTCCATTTGTGGCACGCATCACGTCATCTATGGCATCGAGTGTCCTGTCGGTGTACTCAAAGGCTTGTTCGTATCCCTTCTCTGTAAGCTCGCCTTGGGGAATGTATGCCACCATGAACGATGTGTCGAGCCCCCCGTCCCTCATGCGTGGCAGATCTACCAGGGCCTTTTCTGCTCTGGCGGTGAAGTCGTACTCATCAGTTCCGGAAAAGAGCATCGGGGTATCGCAGTGTGTATCTATCGAGATTATATTATTGTGTAGCCTTCTTGCTCTACGGTATAGCCGTGCTTCGGCAACGATGAAGTCGAACAGTCGGTTGTGTGGTGCTCTGCCATGGCAAGCAAGTGCTTCGGGATGCCATTGTACGCCGAGGATGTTGTACTCCGGATAATAGTCTACCCCTTCAATTATACCATCGGATGCGGTTGCTGTCACACGTCCGAACGGAGGAAGTGTCGAAACGGCCTGATGATGAAACGAATTTACCGCTACCTCCTCCTCTCCCAATAGGTCATGCAGTCGGGTCTTTTCGACCACGGACACCTTATGCCATACTTCGTAACGAGAGGCTGTCTGCGAGTGACCGATTACATTCCCCCTTTCGCTCTCAATGTCTTGGAATAACTCTCCTCCGAGCACTACGTTGCACAGCTGCATCCCACGGCATATCCCGAGCACGGGTATCGAGAAGCGTATGGCAGACTCTATGAGGGTGAGGTCGTAGAGATCCTTTCGGCTGCACCCCTTTCCCATCTTCGGCGACGGTTCTTCGCCGAACCACATCGGCAGTAGATCGCCACCACCCGACATGATAAGCCCATCACAGCTCCTCACTGCCCTTACAAGTATCTCCGAGTCCGTATCGAAAGGTATGATGAGAGGGATCCCGCCTGCCCTCCGTACACTTTCGACATAAGTATCTGTGAGGGTATTTTCATCGACATTATGGTTTGCAGAGATACCGATTACCGGGACTTGCGAAAGATCGTGAGCGTCCACCGCTTCGACACTACGGCGTACGTCGTCGAGAGAGTATGATATCTGAGCCATCGGAGTAGTATTATTGATCATCATGGAGTGTGATATTTTGTTCGGGTTAGGTCCAAAAAAGGGATGGAGCATAAGTATCTTATCGAGAGTCGAGGGTACTATCCTCTCGCTTCGGTCGGACACTTATGCTCCATCCCTTTGCTGATTTGTATGAGACTTATCTATCTCTCACTTATGCGTCTATACGTGCATAGTTGGCATTGTCCGTAATGAAGTCTCGACGAGGTGCAACATCTTCGCCCATAAGCATCGAAAAGACTCTGTCCGCTTCCACGGCATTTTCTATCGATACCTGCTTGAGGAACCTTTGTTCTGGGTCCATTGTCGTCTCCCATAGCTGATCGTCGTCCATCTCTCCGAGACCTTTGTATCGCTGTGTCACCACTTGTCCCTCGTTCCCTGCCGCATACTTTTCGATGAATATCTGCCTGTCTGCATCGGTCCAGCAGTACTCTTTGACATCGCCTTTGCGACACTGATACAGCGGTGGTGTGGCAAGGTAGATGTACCCTTGCTCTATAAGTACTCTCATGTGACGGAAGAAGAATGTAAGGATCAGGGTGGCGATATGTGCTCCATCGACATCGGCATCCGTCATGATGATAACTTTATGGTAACGTAACTTAGCTATGTTCAGGGCTTTCGGGTCCTCTTCCGTGCCGATAGTCACTCCGAGTGCGGTGTACATGGCACGTATCTCTTCGTTTTCCAGGATCTTGTGGTGCATTGCTTTCTCCACGTTGAGGATCTTTCCCCGGAGAGGCAGTATGGCTTGGAACATAGAGTCGCGCCCTTTTTTGGCTGTTCCGCCTGCCGAGTCCCCTTCGACGAGGAAGAGTTCGCACTTCTCCGGATCACGACTACGGCAGTCCGATAGCTTCCCTGGCAGACCTCCCCCGAACATTGGCCCTTTGCGTTGCACCATATCTCGGGCCTTGCGTGCTGCTATACGTGCTTTGGCAGCAAGTACTACCTTATCCACAATGAGGCGAGCCTCCTTGGGATGCTCCTCGAGATAGGCAGCGAGGACCTCTCCTACGGCTGTGTCCACTGCTCCTGCCACTTCCGAGTTGCCGAGCTTCGTCTTCGTCTGACCCTCAAACTGTGGCTCTGCCACCTTGATAGATACAACTGCAGTAAGCCCTTCCCGGAAGTCGTCTCCGGAGACATCTATCTTCTCCCGCTCAAGTATCTTGGAGTCCTCCGCATACTTCTTTAGCGTACGAGTAAGGGCCCGGCGGAAGCCTGCGAGATGCGTACCACCTTCGATGGTGTTTATGTTATTTACGTAGGAATAGACATTCTCGTTGTAAGAGGTATTGTAGGTCATGGCGACCTCCACAGGTATACCCTGACGCTCAGTCACTATATGGATCACATCATTGATAAGGGGCTCTTTGCTGTCATCAAGGTATGACACGAACTCTCGCAACCCCTCTTCGGAGTAGAACTCCTGGCTCTTTGGGTTCCCCTCGTCGTCACGCACACGATAGTCTGTTATCTTGAGACGGATGCCGGCATTGAGAAAAGCCAGCTCGTGCATCCTATCGGCAAGCGTCTTGTAGCTATACTCGGTGACGGTAAAGATGGACGCGTCCGGCTTGAAGAATATAGTCGTACCCGTACGATCCGTATCGCCTATGACCTCTACTTCGCTTGTGGGTATCCCTTTGCTGTACTCTTGCTTGTGTATCTTGCCGTCACGATAGACCTCGGCACGTAGATATGTCGAGAGCGCGTTCACACAAGACACCCCCACCCCGTGAAGTCCTCCGGATACTTTGTACGACCCTTTGTCGAACTTCCCCCCGGCGTGCAGTACCGTGAGTACCACCTCGAGGGCCGACTTTCCCTGCTTTTCGTGCAGGTCTACTGGGATCCCGCGACCATTGTCGTGTACACAGATCGAGTTGTCTTCGTTGATCTCCACCTCTATGCGATCGCAGTAGCCTGCCATCGCTTCGTCGATAGAGTTATCTATCACCTCGTACACCAAGTGGTGCAAACCCTTCTCGCTGATGTCTCCGATGTACATGGCCGGACGCATTCGTACGGCTTCCAGGCCTTCGAGTACCGTAATGTTCGACGAGTCGTATTGAGCTTTTTGCTCCATGATCTCTTCACTCATAAGAAAATGTCAGTCTATATGAAGTATCGGTAGCTATCCGGGCTCGCCCGACTACCGATGGTTTTAATTCTATTGAACAAGCAAAGATACACTTTTTTGCCAATAATTGACCGGGCGCGTTCGGCTAATTACTGTGCTACGTTTGATCGTTTCGACCTCACGTCTCCCAGACCTGTCGTCGGTGATGCGGTGCGAAATCTCGTAAGATGCGGGAGAAAAGTTTGTGATGATGGGGTGTGAAATTGTGATCAGGGGCTGAAAAGTAACTTTCAGCTCCTGATTATTGCTTTTCCGCTCCGGGTTATTACTTTTCCGCCCCTGAAAATCAGTTCGAGTGCGGTAGTGTGAGGTTTCCTTTCAGGGAGCTGCCATGTCCTCTATGTGTAGAGCAGGTACGGATGCCTGCTCCTTTTCCCATGCGTGTCTGAACAATTCGGCAGACTTTATTGTTTTCGGGCAAAGAGATACTTATTTAAGTTACACAATTTATGGATATTAAACATCGAGGATTAGCCTCTATGGAGGTCGAAGAGAGCCGTCGTAAGCATGGTTCCAATGTACTAACTCCACCGGAAAGAGAGTCTCTGTGGCGGAAGTTTGCAGAGAAGTTCCGTGACCCCATTATCATCATCTTGATGATTG
>JBHBLB010000039.1:0-25650 GCA_041791495.1 Porphyromonas sp. | reverse complement strand
CGGAAAATAATGTCCGGTAAAGTCGATACCTTTTACCGGTAAAGTAAGAGGGCTTTACCGGTAGTCTCTTTCGGTTTTACCGCACCTTTCTTTGAAGTGATTGGGAAGCCCCTTTTCTCTCTCCAAGATAGGTGTGATGTGCTAATCCGAAAGAATTACTATTAGATTCGCTCTTTTTAATTATCTTTGGTAACGTTCTCTTATCAACGAATTATTTTGTAGTCTTGAAAAACTGCACAGATACTATGGATCTAAAGATGAAATGTGTCTTGATCACCGGAGCGACCTCCGGGATCGGTAGGGCAACTGCAATAAAATTGGCGAAGTGCGGGTGCGGAAAGTTGATACTTGTGGCGCGACGGACAGAGCGTCTTCTGGAGCTCGAAGCGGAGCTGTCTCAATACGGTGCGGAGGTATGCTGCATTACACTCGATGTCCGTGATCGTAAGAAGGTATCGGAGGTACTGGGAGATCTACCAAAGGACTTTGAGAAGGTGGATGTCCTGCTCAACAATGCCGGGCTTGCTTCGGGACTTGACCCCTTTGACAACGCAGACATCGACGATATGGAGGTGATGATAGATACCAATGTCAAGGGGCTTATCTATGTCTCGAAGGCAATCATCCCGGGTATGGTCAAGGCCGGTAGCGGACACATTATCAATATAGCATCGATAGCAGGCAAGGAAGTGTACGGGTGCGGTAATGTCTATTGTGCGACAAAGCACGCCGTCGATGCCCTTACGAGAGGGATGCGTGTAGATCTTGTCGGTAAAGGGATTCGGGTATCTCAGGTGGCACCTGGCGCAGTGAACACAGAGTTTTCTACGGTTCGTTTTCATGGAGATAGTGAGCGTGCCGACCATGTGTACGATGGTTATCAACCGCTTTCCGGGGAAGATATTGCAGAGTGTCTGTACTTTATGATTACCGCACCCGAACATGTCAATGTAGCTGATATGCTGATCCTCCCGACGTCTCAGGGAGACAGCCGGACATTCATTAGAAAGTAAAAACAAAACAACATAATAAATCATCCAAATCAAACAATTAGTATGCCAACAGTTGCAGATAAACCCTATGTGGTAGGTATAGATGTCGGTGGCACCAATACCGTATATGGCATTGTCGATGCCAGAGGGACCGTCCTTAGGAGCGGTACCATCAAGACATCGACTCACTTAGAAGTGGAGGACTATATCGAGGAGCTGGGCGAGGCACTTCGGGTTCTTATCAATACCGTGGGCGGTCCCGATGTCATCAGAGGTATAGGAGTAGGAGCTCCGAATGGTAACTTCTTCACCGGCTCGATAGACTTTGCCCCCAACCTTAACTGGAAAGGACGTATCCCCTTTGCCGACCTTCTCGCAAAGAAGACCGGTCTTCCCGTCGCTCTCACTAACGATGCTAATGCTGCAGCAATAGGAGAGATGACCTACGGTGCCGCACGAGGCATGAAGGACTTCATAGTCATCACACTTGGCACAGGGGTAGGAAGCGGTATCGTGATTGGGGGAAATCTCGTATATGGTCACGATGGGTTTGCCGGCGAGTTGGGTCATACCATTATCCGCCGTAACGGTCGTATGTGTGGTTGTGGGAGACAAGGCTGTCTCGAGACCTATACCTCTGCTACCGGGGTCGCACGTACTGCGAAAGAATATCTCGAAATACGTAAGGACGACAGCCTTTTGCGTAAGCTGAATATCGAGACCGTTACATCAAAGGATGTATTTGAAGCAGCCATACAAGGTGATAAGTTGGCTCTGGAGATATTTGAAACTACGGGATCAATTCTTGGAGAAGCCCTTGCCGATGCGGTAGCATTCTCTAGTCCTGAAGCGATCATCCTCTTCGGAGGTCTTACCAAAGCCGGTGACCTTATCCTCGAACCGGTAAAGCGACATATGGAAATGAACCTGCTCAATATATATAAGGGCAAAGTAAAGATCATGATGTCGGAGCTCAAGGAAAGCGATGCGGCCGTCCTCGGAGCGAGTGCTTTGGGTTGGGCTGCCGATAAGCAATACTTGCCTAAAGCAACAGCGGTGTCAATCTGATAGATACCGAGTACTGAAGAAGCAAGAAAGTCCATGCGGGAATACAGGTTCTTGCATGGATTTTTTACTACTCATCGCTTGATGTTACGTATTAGATAAGCATTATATTTGGTTATGTGTAGAGAGATATTTAGGATAGTTGCCCTTACCGTAGCGGGAGTTGTCACACCCTTTATATCGGTGATGGCTCAGCGGTATATAGACTATGTAGACCCATTTATCGGGACTACCAATTTCGGAACTACCAACCCCGGAGCGGTTTGTCCCAACGGTCTGATGTCTGTGGTGCCTTTCAATGTGATGGGCTCTGCAGACAATAAGTTCGATAAGGATAACCGATGGTGGTCTACACCGTATGAGTACACGAATAGTTTCTTTACAGGTTTCTCTCATGTCAATTTGAGCGGTGTAGGGTGTCCCGACCTTGGGTCATTACTATTGATGCCTACTGTAGGAGAATTAACGGTGGACCACAAGGAATATGGGAGTCCCTATACGGCAGAAGCTGCAAAGCCCGGATACTATACCAATACCTTGACTAAGTATGGTATCAAGAGCGAAGTGACGGCTACGCTTCGCACAGGTGTCAGTCGCTTTACATTTCCCAAAGGAAAGAGCAATGTCCTTCTTAATCTTGGCGAAGGACTCACCAATGAGTCCGGAGCCATGGTACGTATTGTCAGCAATAGAGAGGTCGAAGGATATAAGCTGTTGGGGACATTTTGTTACAATCCTCAAGCGGTCTTTCCGATCTATTTCGTGATGAGGATTGATAGGTCCGATGCCCGGGTAGGATACTGGAAGAAACAACGCCCTATGATCGGTGCCGAAGCAGAGTGGGATGCCGACCAGGGGAAGTACAAGTTTTACACGAAATATACCAAAGAGCTTGCCGGGGATGACGTAGGTGCGTACTTCTCTTTCGAGACGAAGGAGGATGAACAAGTGACAGTACGTATAGGTGTATCCTTTGTCAGCATAGAGAATGCCCGCCTCAACCTAGAGCGAGAGACCGAGGGGAAGGACTTCGATACGGTACGCAGGGAGGCAGAGGATATGTGGGAGTCGGACCTATCCCGTATACAAGTCGAGGGAGGGACCAAGGAACAGCGCACGATCTTCTATACCGCCCTCTATCATACACTGATTCATCCCAACATCCTCCAGGATGTGAATGGACAGTATCCTCAGATGGAGGGTAGCAAAGTCCTAACGACGGATAGGAATAGATATACAGTCTTCTCTCTTTGGGATACGTACCGCAATGTACATCAACTGCTCACACTCGTCTACCCTAAACGTCAGACCGATATGGTTTACACTATGATAGAGATGTACAAAGAGCACGGATGGCTACCGAAATGGGAACTTTTCGGGCGCGAAACGCTGACGATGGAGGGCGATCCCGCTATCCCTGTCATTGTAGATACGTGGCTCAAGGGGCTGAAAGGCTTTGATATCGGACTCGCATACGAGGCCATGCGTAAGTCTGCCGATACGCCCGGTCCGCAAAATCGGCTTCGCCCTGACAACGATGACTATCTCTCCCTCGGCTATGTGCCGTTGAGGGAAAAGTTTGATAACTCTGTCTCCCACGCTCTTGAGTACTACATAGCCGACAATGCTCTATCCCGTCTGGCAAAGGAACTGGGAAAGACAGACGATGCTAAGCGTTACTATGCACGATCTCTCGGCTACAAGCACTATTATTCCCGAGAGTATGGGATGCTGCGCCCGAAGCTGCCCGATGGGACATTCTTATCTCCATTCGACCCCAAGCAGGGAGAGAACTTCGAGCCTGTGCCGGGATTTCACGAAGGGAGTGCATGGAACTACACTCTCTACGTACCCCACGATGTATATGGTTACGCCCATCTGCTTGGCGGGAAGCAAAAGTTTATTACCAAACTCCAGAAGGTATTCGACGAAGGTCACTACGACCCCGCCAACGAACCAGATATCGCATACCCATACCTCTTCTCTTACTTCAAGGACGAAGCCTGGCGCACACAGAAGACAGTGCGGGAGCTACTGGATAAGCACTTCACTATGAAGCCGGATGGTATCCCCGGGAATGACGATACCGGTACAATGTCTGCCTGGGCTGTCTTTAGTATGATGGGATTTTATCCCGATTGTCCCGGCGAGCCTGCCTATACCCTCACCGCTCCGGTATTTGACAGAGTACGTATCAAGCTCGATCCACTCTACCATGGGGTCGGCGAACTCATCATAGAGGGTGCGCCCGCCTCTCCGGATCACTATATCTCTTCGATCAGATTGGGAGATAGAGAGCACAAGTCCTTCAGGGTGACTCATAAGGATCTCCTTAGGGGAGGCATCCTCCGTTTCGGATACTCCAACAAGACCAAGTAAATCTCTAACCCAATACATACAGTATCGTTATGTCAAAATGTCGTATCGGACTCGCCCTGAGTGGCGGCAGCGTCAAGGGCTTTGCCCATGTGGGAGTACTCAAGTATCTGGATGAAGTCGGGATACGTCCCGATATTATAGCAGGTACGAGTGCGGGAGCGCTTGTAGGAGCATTCTATGCTGACGGATGCAAGCCCGATGAGATTATGGAACTTTTCCAGAAGCTGCGTCTGAACAAAGTGACGACTCTCCGACCCATCGGGACCTCGGGACTGCTCGATACCTCGCTTTTCAGGACGTTCATGGAGGAACATTTCATCAGCAAGCGTATAGAAGATCTCAGTATTCCTTTGCGCATCGTGGCTGCCGACCTTGACAAAGGTAAGCAACATATATTTACCGAAGGCGATCTGGCACTGACCGTCATGGCAAGTTGTAGCATCCCCGTCCTCTTTCATCCCATTGAGATAGATGGTACAACGTATGTCGATGGTGGGCTCTTCCGCAACTTCCCTGCCTCTGTCATCAGAGACGAGTGCGATGTCCTCATAGGGATGAACCTCGAGCTATGGGACAACGAGAGCTACAAGAAGTCGATAACCGCAGTGGCAGAGCGTTCGTGGAGATTTGTCTTTCGGCAAAACACATTGCCCGACAAGGAATGCTGCGATGTGCTCCTCGAGTCGAAAGATGTACTGGGCTATGGACTCTTTGAGATCGAAGCCGCAGAGGAGCTGATGAAAGTCGGATACCAGACTGCAAAGGAGCACCTTACGGATGCTCGTCTCAAGGAGCTAAATCTCTGAGACGCCCCTTCATCTGATTAAAAGGTGTCGGTTTGAAAGTAGTCGTTATGGCTTGAGAAATTTGGTTTTCCCCTCGGAAATAGAGTCGTGACCGGGGACAAAGCTTGACTTTATCGGATGTGAAGTGGTTTTCAGCTCTTGAAAATTAGTAATCCCGGGCTGAAAGTTAGTTTTCAGGGATGGAAAACTAACTTTCAGGAGTTGAATACAACCTTATTTTCCGATATCCGGAAGTTTTCAACCGATCCGAAACGTGTTTGTATTGAGATCTCGTTTCCCCTTAGTTCGAACACTATGCAGTCGGTGCTGTATCTATGTCCCGACACAGCCCCGACTATTTCCCGAGCCCTCCCCGGCACTATCCGGAAGATTCCCCTGTGACAGTAAAGTCAGGGTATCATATAGAGCATGGCAATGAGTACAACCGTCGCGAAGGTGACACGAGCATTGATGAAGCAGGTACGGATAAGGTCGCTATGCGTCAGCGTACGTTCGTTTGCTCCTATATAGGGCTTCTCCACGAGTTTGCCGTGGTAGATATTGGGCCCACCGAAACGACAGTTCAGGATCCCTGCGAGCGCGGACTCGGGATAACCCGAATTGGGGCTTGTATGGTACCGTGCATACTTGCGTATCGACCGTAATCCCTCTACTGATGGTGGGATAAGTACCATGAGGAGAGCGGTCAGACGTGCCGGGAGATAGTTGGCTGTGTCGTCGAGGATCCTCGCTGCGAACCATCCGAAGTCCCGGTACTTTTCGTTCTTGTAACCGATCATGGAGTCCATCGTATTGACCATCTTGTACGCCATCATGAGCGGAACCCCTCCGATAGCATAGAAGAAGAGTGGAGCGATGACCCCATCGCTCAAGTTCTCTGCCAGGGTCTCAAGCGTGGCGGTGCGTATCTGGTGAAACGAGAGCTTGGATGTGTCGCGCCCTACGATGTATCCGACCTGCTTCCGTGCCCCCTCGATGTCTCCGGCCTGTACATACCTCTCCACCCTCAGAGCTTCAGCAATCAAGCTCCTATTGCATATCCCGAAAAAGAAGAACAGGGAGTTGAAGATCCACCGTGCGACATCGTAGTCTGCAAGTAACCTCTCTATCCCATAGAAGAAGGCAAACACAAGGTAGACAAGTGCAATAGCTACGGCAACACCCTTGGCTTTGCGATGCACCCCTTGATTGAACTTCCTGTCGCACCATGCGATCATATTACCGAACAATCGTATAGGGTGTGGCATACGGTACGGGTCGCCTATCAGTGTGTCAAGCGTAATGCCGACGAAGAGAGGTATGAGTATATCGAAATTCATTTATGAAAGTTGGCGGAGTATTTGTCGATTACGGTTGAGCTTTCAGGTATGCTTCGATGGCATTGGCAAGTATCATATTTCTCTCTTTCCCCTGAACCGAAAGGCGGAAGTGGGACGGAGTCAGTCCTCGGAAGTTATCTGCGTTTCGAATCAATAGGCGATAATGCTCTACAAGATACTCTTTGAGTGCTGCCGCTGTACCTTTTCCCAGTTTACAAAGGAAGAAGGAACAAGGGGAGGGTATGACTTCGAGGTCAGAGATCTCCGCAAGGCGGGATTGGAACTCTTGGGACTCCCGGCACAGGCTTTCCACGTCCGGTAGCAGTGTGTCGTAATGACGGATGATAAATTCCCCGGCAGAGAGTGCCAGGCTATTGACACTCCATGGAGTCCTCATACGTTGCAATCCCTCTATAACCTCTTCAGATGCAATGATATATCCGAGTCTGAGTCCGGGGATGGCAAAGGTTTTGGTGAGGGAGTGTACCGTGATGAGGTTGGGAAACTCTCTATGCAGACTGACCACATCCGGAGCATCAGGGCATAGACTGCCGTACGCATTGTCGATAATGATATAGGTATGTGGGTTGCGATAGCATAGTTCGCGGATGACCGATAGGGGTGTTATGACTCCGTTTGGGTTATTGGGAAGCGCAAACCATAGTGTGCGGACGGTAGATGATAGAGTAGGGGGCAGATCCCCGATGGGCACGAAGCTGAGCTTGTGCCCGAAGAGTGTGCACGCATCCTCATACTCTGCAAATGACGGATAGGTTATGATTGCCTCGGTATTTGCAAAGTAATGTGCCAGAAGATAGAACCCCTCGGCCGAACCATTCGTAACGAGCACTTGTGAACTACTATCCAGTGAGTGGTGTATCGTGAGGAGATCGGTGAGACATCGTGCAGACGGGTCGGGATAGTTCTGTATCTTGCGCAGCTCTTGTGCCAGATGTCGAGCAACGTGTAGTGAGGCATTGATGTACGGGACGTTAGAGCTAAAGTCTCCGATCATCTCCACTCCATAACGGTATGCGTCGTCTCCGTGTCCGTGTATCATATCTCCAGAGTCTTGTAGACGTAATCGATATCTATATGATCGCGTATCAGCTGTGCGAGTTGGTCATATCCTTCCTCTTTGAGTGCCTTGTAGTCGATGGTCGAACTGAATGCAGGATCGACTTGTCTCAGTACCGATGTGATGACCGATGCGTTGTCGAATATGCCATGAACGTAACTACCCCACACCTTATCGCTGATATAGTAACCTTCCTCCGCACCATTGCCAAGGCGACAAAGTGGGCTCGGGGTCGAAGCGACCGTCTTCCCTGCATGAATTTCGTACCCTTCTCCATGCGCTTGACCATTGATGAAGGTGAAGGAGGTCTGTCTTGTCTGCTTACTCTTTTCCAAGATAGTCTCCACAGGTAGTATCCCCAACCCTTCGATCTCTGCTATGTCCCCTTCGATTTTATCAGGATCGAGGACTCTCTTCCCCATCATTTGATAGCCGCCACAGATACCGTACAGGGGTTTGTCCGCTTGGATATGCTGGTATAGTACGTTATCTATCCCTTTTTCTTTGAGAGTGCGCAGGTCGGCAATGGTATTTTTGGATCCGGGGATGATGATGATGTCCGCTTGGTGAAGTGTTTCGGGGACGTCGGAGTAGTAGAGATGTACTCCGGGTGTCTGCTGAAGCATATTGAAATCAGTAAAGTTGGACATATACTTGAGCAGTACTACACCGATATTGATCTTACCGGGGATGGGGGTTCGACTGCTACTATCGATCACGACACCGTCTTCCTGCTCGATAAATATATCCTTCGCGAAAGGAACGACCCCGACAACAGGGATGCCTGTAAGGCGTTCGATGATCTCTTTCCCCTCGTCAAATAGTCTCAGATCTCCCCGAAACTTATTGATGATGATCCCCTTGATGGCAGCCTTCTGTTCGGGAGGAAGGAGTGCAATGGTACCGTAGACACTCGCAAAGACTCCGCCTCTGTCGATGTCGGCAACGAGATATGTCGCTGCTCCCGTATGCAAAGCGACTCGCATATTTACGATATCCTTCTTCCACAGATTTATTTCCGAGATACTGCCTGCCCCCTCGATGACAATGGGATTGTAGCAGTCGTTGAGCTTCTCGAACGAATGCATTACTTCAGCGAATAGGGCATCCCGATCTGTTTCGTTGAAATACTCGCTGGCAGATTTATTGCCCGATGGTCTGCCGTTTAGGACAACTTGTGATGTGAGATTATTGGTAGGCTTGAGGAGTACCGGATTCATCTCCACACAGCAGGGGATCCGGCACGCTTCGGCTTGTACCGCTTGTGCGCGTCCTATCTCAAGGTTGTCGATCGTTGCATAGCTATTGAGCGACATATTTTGTGCCTTGAAGGGTGCAGGTGCGTAACCGTCTTGTACAAACATACGGCAAAATCCGGTATTGATCACAGACTTCCCGACGTCGGAGCCCGTACCTACGAACATTATGGGGCGGAGTTTCTTCATATTTGGATTATATGCGTTGAAGTGTAGGTCTGGGGACATCGTCTCGATACATATACAATGACCCATAATCTAAAGGCGTATCGAACGCTTCATGTAACGTCATCTCTCCCAGTAAGTGCATAAAAGCCCTTATGACACCTGCATGGGTGACGATGAGAGTATTGCCTCTCACTTCTCGGATGTCGGAATAGAACGCTTGCACCCTTCGCACGAGATCGAGGTAAGACTCGCCTCCTGGAGTAGAGACATTGAAATAGTCACCGAACCATTCCCGACCCTCCCGAGAGTTGTATATGGCATCCCAGGTCTCCCCTTCCCATATTCCGAAGTTCAACTCCATAAGTCTCTCATCAGTGGTAATGGAAGGAGAGAGATGCTTGGCAAGACTTCGGCATCTGGATAACGGACTACTGTAAACGGAGTTGAGGACAATCCCTTCGAGTTTATGCCTAATCTCCATCCACTCTTCGGCATAAGTATCGCTCAATGCTACATCGGCCTGTCCGTAGCATATCCCTTTGGGGAGGGCGACCTTGGTATGGCGAAGGAGGTAGATGGACATAAGTTATCCGAGATGAAGCGTAAAGTAAACCGAGGTGACGGCATAGATGATCACCTCACATAGCTGTTCGAGAGCACCGAGTACGTCACCTGTATATCCTCCGATGCGCTTCTCGATATAGTGTCTCATAGATAGTAATGTGATCACATATAGTCCTAAGGCTATCAGTGATACCCAAAGTGGAAGGAGAAGTAGGGGGAGGAAGGCAAAAAGAGCCGCAACAAATGTGGTAAAGTTGTCTATCCTGATCTTCAAGTGCATGGACTTGCTTTTCTCCCCTTCGTTACGTGCATATTGTGATATGCGGGACATGGCGATGGACATAAAGCGAGCCGATGAGCCGGATGCTATAAGAAGACTTGGGATAATATACGATGGGAGGGAGTAGAGTAGCGCAAATTTCATCAGAAAGAGCAGGATAAGTGACATGACGCCATAGACACCTATGGTGCTATCTTTCATGATTTCCAATATGCGTTGCTTGGTATGTCCTCCGCCGAAAGCGTCAAAGAAGTCCGAAAAACCGTCTTCGTGCAATCCTCCTGTCGTAAGCACTCCGACAATAAGTGCAATCAAAATGCTGACAGAGGGCGGAAGAATAAACATACTCAATAGGTAGACGGATGCAGAGAGCCCTCCAACTACGATACCAACAAGCGGGAAATACCTGAACGCTTTGATGAGGTTCTCGTCGGAATACTCTATTCTACCTACCGGAATTCGTGAGTAGAAGAGAAAGGCGTGGCGCAGTAAGTTCAGCTCTTTTCTCATCTATGCTTTTCTACTTCGTACACCCCGGTCTCCTCAAAGCTTGCCATTTCGTTGAGAAAGACCAGAGCCGATTGTAAGATTGGGTAGACAAGTGCTACACCTGTACCCTCTCCGAGGCGAAGGTTAAGGTGAAGAATCGGGTCGCCTTCCATGTAATCTACCATTGACTTATGCCCAGGTTCTTCCGAAGCATGGCTAAAGATTACATTATCTATGATATCTGGCTGCATTTCGTATGCGGCTAAGAACCCGGAAGATGTGATAAAACCATCGGCAACAATCAACATGTTCAGACGTTTTGCCTCTAAAACGGCACCACAGATCATGGCAATCTCGATCCCTCCATAGGTTGCGAGTGTCTCAAGAGGTGTTGTTGTGTTGTACTTTTGCGCTACGGTCGATAGCACTTCATACTTATGTCTCAGCCCATCATCGGTAAGTCCTGAGCCACGACCGACAGCGACGTTCAACGGAATGCCTACAAACTTATGCAATAATAGGGAAGCAGGCGAAGTATTTCCGATCCCCATCTCTCCAAATCCGATAACATTGCAGCCACGATCGTACTCTTCTCGCACATACATCGCACCTTTTTTCATTGCTGTGCGGCAAAGATCAATGGACATGGCGGGTTCGTGAAGCATATTATTGGAACCTCTTGCGAGTTTACAGGACTCTACATTCAGATCTTCCGGGAAGTCGTAGTCCACCCCTCCGTCGATGACTCTGAGATGTATATTATGTTGCTTGCAGAAGACGCTTATGCCGGCACCGCCATGTACAAAGTTCTGTACCATCTGCCATGTGATTTCCTTGGGGCAAGGGCTTACGCCTTCGTCTGCTATACCGTGATCCGCAGCAAATACCAGTATAGCCGGATTGCGAAGTTCGGGAGACAACGACTGTTGTATCTTACCTATCTTAAATGCTATCTGCTCCAATTTACCGAGGGAGCCGAGCGGTTTGGTTCGTGTATTTATCTTCTCCCAAAGTTGTTCGTCAAAGTTTTTCATCCCACTATTAGTTTCTGTTTATGATTTTATACTGACCGGGATCCCGGAGACCGTCAAGAACACTTTATCAGCTGTGGTAGCGATAAACTGATTTACCCATCCCTGCAAGTCGGCAAAGTGGCGAGAAGCCTCATCCATTGCGTGCATCCCCATCCCTATTTCGTTGCTTACGACGATCAGAGTCATATCTTGGTCGATAAATCGTACCCACTCCGCTTTTGCTTCTTCCAGAGTTTTTTGCATATCATACCCATTATCGTGATAGATGTTGGTGAGCCAGAGGGTGACACAATCGAGTAAGACGGTACGTCCTTGCAGATCGTGTCGGCTGAGCTCCCTCTCTTCTTCTATCGTTGTCCAGCACTCTCCTCTATCATCTTGGTGTCTGCGTATTCGTTTTGTGAAGTCTTCATCCCAATGCCTTGCCGTAGCCAGATAGACGGGAGCTGGAGAGTGCTCCTCTGCAAGGCGTTGAGCAAACGCGCTTTTCCCGGAGCGTTGTCCTCCTGTTATGAAAATGATCTCTCTCATTTTGGTATAAGGTAATGTATATATGCTTATAGCTCCGTGGACTTAAGCCGTTCGGCATTTTCCGCTACCGTGAGAGCATCGATGAGGGGTTGTATCCCGCCATTCATGATGTCCCCAAGCTGGTATAGTGTGAGGTTGATACGATGGTCTGTCACTCGCCCTTGAGGGTAATTGTAGGTACGTATCTTGGCAGATCTGTCACCCGTAGAGACCATTGTCTTTCGCTTAGCTGCGATCTCATCTATGTACTTCTGATGCTCCATGTTGTAGATACGGGTACGCAGTTCAGTCATAGCTTTGGCTTTATTTTTCAGTTGCGAACGCTCATCTTGGCTTTGAACTACGATGCCGGTAGGGATATGTACGAGGCGGACTGCCGAATAAGTCGTATTGACCGACTGACCGCCTGCTCCAGAGCTACAGAACAAGTCTATGCGTATATCCGACTCTTTGATCTCCACATCGAACTCATCCGCCTCCGGCAGCACGGCCACCGTAGCTGCAGATGTATGCACACGCCCTTGTGTTTCCGTTTGAGGTACACGCTGTACCCGATGTACTCCCGACTCATACTTGAGTACACCGTAGACACCTTCACCTTCGACGGTGAAGACTATTTCCTTAAATCCTCCAAGCGTCCCTTCACTTACCGATGTCGTAGAGCATCTCCACCCTCTCGACTCGCAGTAGCGCACATACATCTTGTATAGATCACCTGCGAAGAGAGCCGCTTCGTCGCCCCCCGTCCCTCCGCGTATCTCTACGATGGTATTCTTAGCATCCTCAGGATCTTTAGGGATGAGCAGTAGCTTTATCTCCTCTTCGAGCTCGGGTATATCCCTTTCGAGAGAAGTTATCTCCTCACGTATCAGGTCTATCATCCCCTGATCCTCTTCGTCCGAGAGTAGCAGTTTATTTTCATCGAGCTGAACAAGCATCGACCTGTACCTATCGGTCGCAGAGACGATCGCTTCAAGCTCCTTGTACTCTCTGCTTAGTTTTTCAAACCGAGACCTATTGGCAATGATCTCCGGATCCGAAATCATTGTGGTGACTTCGGCAAACTTCTCCTTCAGCCCCTCGGTCCTTTTAAGTATATCTATCCCGTCTGCCATCACTCCAATCAGTATTCAAAGCGTCCCAGTGGTGTATCGAGGATCAAGCTGTTGGCAGGGGCATCCTCCACATAGCCGATGATCTTTGCGTCTATGCCGAACTGTTTTGCGATGTCGATTATATCCTGAGCCGCCTCACGTGGCAGATAGACCTCCATGCGGTGCCCCATATTGAAGACCTTGTACAGCTCCCGTGGCTCCGTCTTTCCCTCCTCCATGATCGTTCGGAATAGAGGAGGTATCTCAAACCACTCATTCTTGACCACTCTCTTCCCTCTCACGAAGTGAAGCACTTTGGTTTGCGCGCCTCCTGTGCAGTGTATCATCCCATGTACGACTCCTCTGTTTCGTTTCAGTATCTCTGCTACTACGGGGGCATACGTTCGGGTCGGCGAAAGCACAAGTCGCCCGAAGACTATCCCAAGACCTGGTACAGGCTCGGTTAGGGACTTGCGACCGCAATAGATGACATCGTCAGGGAGCGAAGTATCGTACGACTCCGGATACTTCTCCGCCAGATAGTGTCCGAACACATCATGGCGAGCTGAGGTAAGCCCATTGCTACCCATACCACCGTTGTAGGCATCCTCGTATGTAGCTTGACCGTACGAGCAGAGTCCTACGATCACATCTCCTGCCGAGATGTTGGCATTGTCGATGACTCTATCTCTACGCATACGGCAAGTGACTGTGCTGTCTACTATGATCGTACGTACGAGATCGCCCACGTCGGCTGTCTCTCCCCCAGTCGAGTATATACCGACACCTTGATTGCGAAGTGTCTCCAGGATCTCTTCCGTACCGTTGATGATGGCACCGATTACCTCACCCGGGACAAGCCTTTTGTTGCGTCCGATGGTAGAGGAGATCAGTATATTGTCGGTTGCTCCTACACATAGTAGGTCGTCGAGATTCATTACGATGGCATCTTGAGCTATTCCTTTCCATACCGAGAGGTCGCCGGTCTCTTTCCAATACAGGTATGCAAGCGAACTCTTTGTGCCTGCTCCGTCTGCGTGCATCAGGTTGCAGTACTCGGGATCTCCGCCCAAGAGGTCGGGGATGATCTTACAAAATGCTTGAGGATATAGGCCTTTGTCCACATTCTTAATGGCATTGTGCACTTCTTCTTTGTCGGCCGAGACTCCTCTCAGTCGGTATAGCTCGTTGGGATTGATAGTAGTCATACTTCTGATGTGTTGATGGATAGTGCAAATTTAGCAAAATTGAATGAGATGAAGCCCCTTTTGAGCCTCCGCCATCCGGGTATAGATGCCCGATAATATCGCCTTAAGGAAGTGGGAAGATGTGGTATTAAAACTCCTCTCTACGGTATCTAAAGTCACTTTCCGTGGCTGAAAATCAGTTTTCAGCCACGGAAAACTGATTTTCAGCTGCGGGCTGTTACTTTTCAGCTCCTCAAAAGTAGTCTGTATCCCGATATCCGGAAGTTTATAACCGATCCGGAGAATGTTCTCTCCGGGAGCAGTCCGGAGGCAGGATAAGTAATACAATAGGGGCTATGCCTAAACTTGGCACAGCCCCTTGTACTTAAAGTATCGACGGTTCAGATCCTGTACGAGAACCCGAAGCTGATAAGTTCGTTGTATTGTAGTAAGTTGCGCAATGACTTATCGTTGGTGATAACACTATCGTCGAAACGTACCTGGAGGTTGAGTCGGGTCGAGAAGTGTCTGGTAAGTGCTATGGACAGGTTGTTTTCCCACTCCGTTTCTACGTGCTTGAAGGAGGTGTTGTAGAAGAAGCGTGACTGCCATGACACTGTCTGGGATATATTGAAGTTGAGTGTCGCACGCACTGTCGAACCGAGTCGTAACTTGTAGTTCTCATCCTTCGACAGACCGATCCTCGCCTTGTCGATGTCATTGGCGTATGTATAGATAAGACTGACAGCCACAGGGGAGATATTGGCTGAGAACTTCAGCCTCTTGAAGCGGTCTTTGAAGCGTTTGTCGAGCTCATACTTCATACCCGGCCCTCCGTCCATAGTGATGGGGGCAAATGCCTTTGTGATTAGTTCGCCGTTGCTTTTGGTATTCTTGAGCAGCTGCGTGCGGAACTGTACATCTATCGTGTAGTACCAGTGCTCCCGAGCCTTGAGTCCGAAGTTGGAAACGATCCTGAAGAGGTCTTCGGAGATATTGATCTTATCCTTCGGATCGACCGCAGAGAGGTAAAAGCCGAGCTTGGACTCTATCTCATTAACCCACTTTACGGTGTGCTTGCTATAGCTGATGTTGAGGTAGTTTCTCGTGTGGAGGTTGAGGCTGTTTTTGCCTCCTTTGTACCAGTTGTCGGATACTTGATTTTGGGAGAAGTGGATATCGCTCTCGAAGTTCTGGGTCCAGTACACACGTTTTACTTCTTTTCTTTCAAGCATTGCCGTATTTCCTGGCGTAGTCTCTACCTTGTTGATGGCGAGCTCTCCTTGGTATCCTATCCCTTCTATGGTTTGGGATGCAAGCCGGTCTTGGGGGAGCATGGCGGACGATACTTTGATGAGGTCGCTCCTGCTACGGAGAGTGTTGCTGCGTACCGAACTTATAAGCTCCGCTTCTTCGATAAGTGATGACAACTTACCGGCTTTGGCAAGCTCATCACTCATATAGCTCTGAGCATACTCCTCAAGGGTCTCACCCACTTTATAGGGATTGTCGGTGTACGTGTGCAGAGTCTTTGGGGACATCTTGATATCCTTGAGCTTACTTATATCGAAAACAAGCGGCACCAAGAGCTGAGAAAAGGGAGCATACCCCTCGGGAGCTTGCGGTGTGGATATAATTACCATCGGGCGGCCTATCACTTCACGGGCTTCGGGCGACAGGTGTGCGCCCAAGGTCTCATCTATAAGTATCCGAGTAGCGTAGTAGGGGATAAATGATATGGTATCTGCAATCTGTTGCGGCGGTGTCGTAAGGTCTTGCGCAGTCATTGGGCGTATCCATGACAACGATATCAGGCAAGCGATGATCAGTATCCTAAGTCTATTCATTCTTAATAATATCTCTTTGTGGCACGTTCACGGTGCTTAATAATGTTGTTTCGCTCGCAAAGATACCAAAAACTCTATGTTTATAGCCCCTGCTTGGGGTAAGCCCTTGGTTTTTACGCTATATTGTGCCCTTCTTGGCCGCATAAATCCTCTTCCAGATCTCAATGATACAAAGGCTCCATACTACAAAAAGCGGAAGTGTACCCATAGCTTCGATTGCATAAGGGCTAATCATTGGGGTTGAGCTACCGAATAACCGAAGGAGAAGTGCGCCATAAACCAATAGGAGGGTGGTGATGCCGATCATATTTCGTCTGCTCTTGGTGAAGCTGCCATAGTGCCACCACCCCAGCATCCCTACCACTGCAATGAGTGAGGTATAGGGTGTGTTCATAGCACTGAATAGTCCTATGAACATCAGTAATGAGGAGGTAAAGAGGGGGAGTAAGATCCCGGGCTCGGAGAGTCTCTTCATCTTGAGGCATGGGAGTAGCTGGATGTGGAAGAGATTGATGAGTATCAACTTCTGTATATATGGAGAGAGGGTGGTGAGCTCCCGCATAAGGTGAAGCGGAGAGTACTCCATCGGTAGATCTGAGCCTGTAGGTGTACTGCGAAATCCCATAACCCATGCAGCGTACAGATCCCATAGTTCTGTCGGACTATACCGTACCAAGGGAATAAGCAGAAGGAGTAGGGTGGTGATGAGTGCCGTAAGTCCAAATTTCGTTTTCGACGTCCTTGTGAAGATAAAGAAGTATCCGAGCAGCGGATGGATAAGCAAAACAGTGCCGAAGCTAACGATGATTGCGCTCGTAGATGGGCTTTTCTGGAGCGTAAGTGCTCCTCCGAGCAGTAGCGGTAATGATAACAGTATCGGGGAAAAGTGTAATATGCTCGTGATAAATGCCGGTAGGAGCAATGTTGCTCCCGTAAGAGTCATAGCTCCGTTGCGGTAAAGTCGAAGGAAACTCCACATTATCCCAAACACATATAAACACAAAAGCAGATAATGCGAAGCCGTACTGCCGGCATCTCCTGCGGTAACGATATCCCACAAAGGGGATAACCCGTCTCTGTCGTAGTAGTATGACATCCTATTCTATGTACAATCAGAACTCGGATGTAAAGTGAAACTCTATCTCCGGAAAGTCTTGGCGTGCCATATTTAATAGGTACGCACTATCCGCCATATAGACATCTCTGCCGTGTATATCAACTGCCATGTATTGAGCTTTGCGGCGTTTGAAATCTTCGAGTGCCGCTCTGTTGTCGGAAGAGATCCAGCATGCTTTGTAGAGACTCACGGGTTCCCAACGACATTGTGCCTGATACTCGTGCAGCAGTCTGTATTCTATCACTTCAAACTGTAGCTGTCCTACCGTGCCGATTATCTTACGCCCATTGAATGTATTCGTAAAGAGCTGAGCCACCCCCTCGTCCATAAGTTGGTCGATACCCTTTTGAAGTTGCTTCGCTTTCAGAGGGTCGGCGTTCTCTATATACTTGAACATTTCGGGAGAAAAGCTTGGTAGCCCTTTGAAGTGCAGGTCTTCCCCGGAAGTCAAGGTGTCGCCGATCTTGAAGTTCCCGGTATCGGGCAACCCGATGATATCTCCCGCAAAAGCATTGTCTACGATCTCTTTCTTCTGAGCCATGAAAGCAGTGGGGCTACTGAACTTGAGATTTTTCCCCAATCTCACGTGCTTGTAGTTAGTGTTGCGCTCAAACTGGCCGGAACAGATCTTGACAAAGGCAATACAACTGCGGTGGTTGGGATCCATATTTGCATGTATCTTGAAGATAAACCCGGTAAATGGTTCTTCGTAGGGATCGATGATACGTTCCTCAGCTTGGGTCAGGCGTGGAGAGGGGGCTATACGAATGAAACAATCCAATAGCTCTTTGACCCCGAACGTATTGAGCGCAGAGCCGAAAAAGACCGGAGCTATTTCTGCATTTAAGTACTGTTGGACATCGAGTTCGGGGTAAACTTCACTGATGAGTTCCAGATCATCGCGTAGCTTTGATGCTTGAGTGTCGGAGATATATTTGGTTAGCTCTTGGCTATCAAGGTCTAATTCGATGCGCTCCGACACCTTTTGCTTGTCGGGAGTATATATATCAAGTCCCTTTTCATAGATATTGTAGACGCCTTTGAAGCGATCTCCCGAGTCGATCGGCCATGAAAGCGGAGTGACAGCTATCTGAAGTTCCTCCTCGATCTCGTCAAGAAGATCGAATGGGTCCTGGCTCTCTCTATCCATCTTATTGACAAAAACAATCACAGGAGTCTTACGCATGCGGCAAACTTCCATAAGTCTCTTTGTCTGAGTTTCAACCCCACGAGCACCATCTATGACAATGATCACACTGTCTACGGCAGTCAGCGTGCGATAAGTATCCTCTGCAAAGTCCTGGTGACCGGGAGTGTCGAGGATGTTTATCTTATATCCTTCGTAATTGAACCCCATAACGGAAGTGGCGACCGATATACCTCTCTGCTTCTCTATCTCCATCCAGTCCGAGGTTGCCGTCTTTTTAATCTTGTTGCTTTTGACAGCTCCCGCAATGTGAATAGCACCTCCAAAGAGAAGTAACTTCTCTGTGAGAGTGGTCTTACCGGCATCAGGGTGAGCGATGATTGCAAATGTGCGACGACGGGATATTTCTTGCTGATTGTGCTGCATATTAGTTGTTCTTGTAGTGTATGTTTCTATTATCGATTGGAAGCCTCTGCTTCGTAAACTTCTTTAAGAGCTTCTTGCCACGTGATAGGGAAATGAGGCAGATGGGCTTTGAGTTTGCTGACGTCTAAAGCCGAATATGAGGGTCTTTGAGCTAGGGTATTGTAGTCTTCCCTCAAGCATTTTTCCACAATGGCTTTCGATGTATTTGTGTCCAACTCCAGAATAGTTTTGGCAAAATAGTATCGTGAAACCTCTCCCAGGTTGGCATAATGATAAAGCCCGAAAGGTATCTGTTGTTGGGTCCCAAGCATCAAAATAGCATCTACTATCGAACGAGCAAGGTTTATTGCCGAGGTGGGAGTCCCGATTTCATCAGTTACGACGCGTAAAGGAGCACTTTCCATCGCCTTACGACGTATAGTGTTGTAAAAGTTCTTACCGTATGGAGAGTAAAGCCAAGCGGTACGCCATACGTATGCGGTACCGCATTTCGCAAGTACATGTTGCTCCCCTTTTAACTTTGTTTTGGCATAAAAGTTCGCAGGGATCGGGATATCATCTTCGCGGAAGGGAATCTGTGCTTTGGTACTCCCTGATCCTCCGAAAACATGGTCGGTACTGATGTGAAATAATACTGCACCTGTGGAAGCACAGAGCTCTGCAAGTAGTCCGGGACAGTCCGTATTCATTCTTATCGCTTCGGATCGTTTGACTTCTGCGTCATCGACATTTGTGAACGCGGCAGCGTTCACTATTACGTCGGGAGTGGACAAGGAGAAAAAGTCTTTTACTTCATCAGGCTTTGTTAGGTCAATGTTTTCTTTAGTCGTAGGTATCCATTTGATCCTTTCCACGCTACCAAAGTGTCGAAGTATCGTATTCCCCAACTGCCCTTTTGCACCTGTAAGCCAAACTTTATACTCTCTCTCCATAGACTCTTAGCACTCTAAGCTTTCGTCGATTTTGATTTTCCCCACTTCTATTTCGCAAAATCTATCGGCAAGCATTGCAAGGAAAGTACTGATTTGTTTGATTGCAGAGAGAGTCTCTTCCGAAATTGTCTCTCCTTTCATCTTAAGTGTGATATACCCGTATATGCCAACGAAGCAAGTTTCTATCTCGCTACTTGTTGTACTATTTCCGCTAAGTCCTCTCAACTGTATTATTGACGGCAATGTCTTGTAGTACAAAGCTGAGTAGATAGATTGCACAGGCATCTTGAGTAGTTGCTGATGTGCGAATTGCAACCTGTGCAGAAGTTCTTCGATCATCGGTAAATGTCCGGAACTCATTGCCCCTGTTCTCACCATATCATCCTTAAGGGAGAGATACCATTCAGTGATTTCTTCTATCTCTTTTGGGGAATTTTTATAGTTGCGGGTTACGTACTGCTCGATAGCATTGTCATCCGTTCCAAGTGCCCGAATGATATCTTCGACTTGAAACATATATAATATGTACTCGGAGATGTTCTCTTCTCTCTTCTTTTTTGCTACAAACATATTTCTACTTGCTTATAAATCCAAATCAACTACTGTAATACCGGGACCTCCGAGGTCCAAATGTTCGTCCTTGAAATGCTTGACTACTGACATTGTTGATAGCTGCTGACGGATGGATTCGCGTAAAGCTCCAGTCCCTGTGCCGTGAAGTATCCGTATAGGAGAGTAGGCAAAGCGAACAGCATCGTCGATAAAGTAGGTAAGGCTTTGCAGAGCTTCATCGACTCGCATCCCACGACAGTCGAGTTGGCTACTGAAGTTGAGCCTCCGCTCATCATCATACTTTTCAATGAGTGCCGGTTTGCGTTTCACAATTTCTGTCGCTTTCTTCATGCTCAGGTGCAAGCGAGAGAGGGGTACCATCATCAAGATGCTACCCATTCGTATGCTGGCTTTGTCACGTTTTATCTCTACCACTTCTCCTACTTCCTTAGAGCCGTCGACGGTAACAGTAGATCCTACACGGATTTCATCTGCTACGGGAGCAACAATTTTAGTAGAAGTCTTTTTTACTTTGGCGGAATCTCTAACCTTGTTTAGGAGTTTAGATTTCTTTTCTTCGAGTTGTGTCCGAGCCTTTTTCGTAGCTTCTTTTTCGGCATTGTGTTCCTTTATGTGTCGAATGGTATTTTCTACCACTGCATTTGCCGATGATAAGATTTGCAAAGCCTCCTTATCTGCTTTGGCAATAATATCTCTGCGTTCAGCTTTTACCTTATCAAATTGTTCACGGAGTGACTTCTTGAGTTGCTCAAGCTCTTTTTCTTCTTTATGAATCTTTGCACGTTTCTCTTCCCAATACCGTTTGTCACGCATGATATCCTGCAAGTATTTGTCTTGCATGACGTAATCCGTACCCACAAGTTCGGTAGCATAGTCGAGTATTCGTTCCGGAAGACCTATCTTGCGACTTATTTCGATGGCAAACGAACTACCGGGCTTCCCGATGAAGAGCTGGTACAAGGGACGTATCTGTTGGCGATCGAAGAGCATAGCTCCATTGACAACTCCCTTTTCTCTTTCGGAGAAATCTTTGAGGTTACCGTAGTGCGTGGTTATCATTCCGAAGCATCCTAAATTAAGAAACTCCTTTAGGAGGGCTTCGGCTATCGCACCTCCGATGATAGGTTCTGTCCCGGAGCCGAACTCATCTATAAGTATGAGAGTCTTCTTGTCTGCATATTTACAGAAGAACTTCATATTCAACAGGTGTGAAGAGTAGGTACTTAGGTCGTTCTCAAGAGATTGTTCGTCTCCGAGGTTGAGGAAGATCTTTTTGAAAAGACAGCAAGTCGAATGGTCAAGAACCGGTATTGGCAGTCCGCATTGCAGCATATACTGAAGCAATCCTACGGTTTTTAAGGTAGCAGACTTGCCCCCTGCATTGGGCCCGGATATTACAAGTATTCTGTTTTGATACGACAGTCTTACATCAAGAGGCACAATGCTCTTACCTTGACTCCGAAGGTGACGTTCCAATAAAGGATGTCGGGCACCAAACCATTCAAACTCTCGTTGGCTCGTAAGGTTAGGCACGATGGCTTTCATCCTGTCGGCAAGTTTTGACTTAGCGCGAGCGAAGTCAAGTACTCCGATAAGCATACAGTTAAGTTGCACAGCTTCCACATTGGGACGCAGTATAGCCGTGAATTCTTTTAGTAGTCGGGTAATCTCTCTTTTCTCCTCGCTTAGCTTCTCACGTATCTTATTGTTTGTCTCGACAAGCTGTTCGGGCTCTACAAAGAGCGTACGACCCGTAGATGATTCATCGTGCACGATCCCTCGGATTTCCCTTTTGGCCGATGGGATGATCGGCAAGAGCAGGCGACCTTCACGGAGAGTAGGCTGGGCATCTCTCTCAACCCATCCTTGCGCTTGCGCTTGTTTTAGGATACTTTGTATAGTATTCCCGATCGAACTGTTTAAACGTCGAAGCTCACTTCGTATTTCTCGAAGCTCACGTGACGCAGAGTCTTTGATGCCTCCTTCATCATCCAGTAGGTTATGTATACGTCTACGGATATCCGGGAGTGTGTCTATCCCCGTCACAAGCCCGGTAAGTACGGGATACTCTTCGCCACCAGTCTCCGTCTCTTCCCCTTTTTTATGTTCAAAGAGTTGAGAGATCTCTACACAGGACCGAAGTAGTTCTCCTAAGGCTACGACACCCTCGACGGGCAGATAGGATCCTTCAGGACGGATTGCGTAGATATGTTGTTTGAGATCTCCGAAGCGCAGGGAAGGGATACCGTGCCCTTTTTCTACCAGTTTCATCATCTCGCTCACTTGAGCCAGACGCTGACGTATCTCGTCAGCATCCGTCATAAAGGAGATACGTTCAGTGAGGTTGCGGCTAACCTCATTGTCGCACAGGCGCAATAGCTCAGCCCTGATTGTTCCAAAGTCTAATCGCTCTTCAAAACCCTCGGGAAAGATTATGGTTTTATGGTCGGCTCGAGATGCGGGTTGGGTCATTTAGAAGAAAAATCGTCGTACGTCGTTTATGTTTGCGTATAACATTAGGAAAAGGAGGAACAAAAGTCCTGCCAGTTGTATGCGTTCCTGTACCTTTATCGGTAGGGTCCGGCGAGTAATCATCTCGTAGAGTAGGAAGACAATATGCCCACCATCCAACCCCGGTATCGGTAGCAAATTCATTACCGCTAGGATGATGGAAAGGAAAGCCGTCATATTCCAGAAATCGAACCACGAGAAGGTCGAAGGGAAGAGGCTACCGATCGTACCCAATCCTCCGAGCTTCGATGCGCCCTCTTTAGTAGCCACGTATTTGAGAGACGATACGTAGGAAGATAAGCGTTTGATAGTTTTATTGATGGCTACGGGTATAGATTCAAAGAAGCCGTAACGAACCTCTTCCACTCCGAATATCTGTGCAGGAGAATCAAAGCTTATCCCGATGCCCTTTTCGGTATCCACATAGGTAGTTATAATCATCTCTTTGCCACTTCTTACGATCGTGAGCATGACAGAGTCCCCTTTCTTGGACTGTATCTCCGTTACGGCATCCATGAGATGTAGGGTAGCGACACCTGCCACAGAGGTGATCTTGTCGCCCTTCTGTACGCCGGCTTTCTCACCCTCTGATCCATCTTCTATTCTGTTTACCTGCACCGGGATTTGGAGTTGATACAGAGAGCTGTCCGAACTTATCAGTGCTCTCATCAGGTCAGCCGGGATCTCTATATCTACCGATGTGCCTCTGCGATCTACCGTAAGGGTGTGCCCTTCGGTGATCATAGTGAGGACAGACTCGTCGAAGTACTTAATCTCCTTGCCATCTACCGCAACGGGTCGGTCTCCGTCCATAAGCCCCATACGGTGTCCTACGGAAGAGTAGGTGAGGTTGTCGCCAATGTTTTTTATCGGAATCTTTGTGTCGCCCCACGCATAGGTAATTCCGATATAGATTGCCATGGCAAGGAGGACATTGAATAGGACCCCGCCGAGCATCACGAGCAGGCGCTGCCATGCAGGCTTCGAGCGAAACTCCCATGGCTTAGGCTCACTTGCCAGCCCTTCAGTATCCATCGACTCATCCACCATCCCGGCTATCTTACAGTATCCACCGAGGGGGAGCCATCCCAGTCCGTATTCCGTATCGCTACCTTTCGGTTTGAACTTGAATATGGAGAACCAAGGATCAAAGAAAAGGTAGAACTTATCCACCCTTATTTTGAAAAGTCGGGCAAGCAAGAAGTGCCCAAGTTCGTGGATAAATACCAATATACCTAATGCTAGTATCAACTGTATTGCCTTAATCAAAAATATGCTCATCTGTCTTTATAGTATAAGTTATGATGTATCTATTGCGGATTATTACGAAGACTTGCGTACCCAAGCACGGCTTTTGCGGCGCACCTCTGTATCTAGATCCCTTAGCTGTTCGAGAGAGGATGCTTTACGTACGCCGAAACTATCCATTACGTCACGTACAAGGCGTGGGATGTCGTTGAGCGATATGGTATGCGAGAGGAACCTCTCTACCGCAATCTCGTTTGCGGCATTCATGACACACGGGGCTGTCCCTCCCGCATCGATGGCTTCGTAAGCTATATCGAGACACGGGAAGGCATCCTTGCGTGGAGGCTCGAACGTCAGGTTGGACAGCTCTCGTATCCCCGGGAGGGGGAGGGAGATGTCGAGACGGTTTGGGAAGAGTAGGGCATACGCTATCGGCAGTCTCATATCGGGGAGGCTTAGTTGGGCCTTGACGCTTCCGTCCTTGTACCCTACCATAGAGTGGATGATGCTTTGCCGGTGTACGATCACCTCGATGTCTTCCGGGGCAACATCGAACAGCCACTTTGCCTCTATCATCTCAAGCCCCTTGTTCATCAGAGTGGCAGAGTCGATAGATACCTTCTTTCCCATGTTCCATTTCGGGTGTTTGAGTGCAAGTTCCGGAGTCACACTTTCCAACTCTCCGATAGAGAGATCGGCAAAGGGGCCGCCCGAGGCCGTGAGGTAGAGTCGTTTCACCGCCTCTTGCTTATCTCCGTTGATACATTGGAAGATGGCTGAGTGCTCCGAATCCACCGGGATGATCGGACTCATGTACTTACGGCTCAGACCCATTATGAGCTCGCCCGCCACGACAAGCGTCTCTTTATTGGCGAGGGCTATTACTCTTCCCGTCTCTATGGCCCTTATGGTAGGTGCAAGTCCTGCGAAGCCGACCATCGCTGTGAGTACCGTGTCGGCTTCGTACGAGCCGGCGATGTTGCATAACTCGTCCTCTCCGGCAAGCACTTCTATATCCTCTCCGGCAAGGGCTTGCTTGAGATACTTGTATTGTAGCTTATCGGCAATGGCAACGACCTTTGGGTTAAACTCTCGTGCCTGCTTGATAAGCAGGTCTACATTGCTATGGCATACGAGAGCATATACTGACAGCAGCTCTCTGTGCCGGGCAACGACATCAAGCGCCTGCGTCCCGATCGACCCTGTACTCCCTAATATCGTGATATTACGTCTGTTCATTGTAACTGTTGGGTACCTACTCTCCGCCGGTGGGTGTCGTATCTGTGCGTCATTTTGCGGAGGATATACCATGCAAAGGTACAATAAATTTACCGATCTCTCCGCCCCGTGCCCTTCCTGTATTCTGTCGCTCTCGCTGCCTCAATGGGTAGTGAAGATCGGCATTATCGGGAGAGAACTTCGTCCCATCCGTATCGAAACTTGTGTTCCGTCCCTGAAAGGTAATAATCAGGGGCGGACGATTACTTTTCCGCAGCTGAAAATTAATTTTCAGGCACTGATTATTAGTTTATTACCGATAAAGGGCAACTTCTCTTCCGGTAATAGAAAAGTTCATCTTCACTTTATGGATAGAAAATACCTATAAT
>JBHBLB010000038.1:0-27687 GCA_041791495.1 Porphyromonas sp. | reverse complement strand
AGTTGGTGGTTGTTGCTTTCTATTTCCTTGTGCAGCCCTTGCTGAAAGGGAGCAAGGGCCTTTCGGTACATCCCAAATATCTCTTCGGATCTTATGGTAATGATCTCGTATTCTTTTGGTTGTCGCTTGGTGTGGCGGGGCTTTAGGATCCGTGTCGGACGCTACCGGGCTTTGAGAAGAAAGTCTGGCAGCACCCTGTGAGAGCCAAAGCTGTAATCTCCATTACGCTTGTCTGTGCCGCGATCTTCCTCCTTGTCCTGATACCGAAAATCAGGACTTATTAGTAGGTATTTTGAAAAATTGTTTTACCTTTGTCTCGGACCACTTTCTAAATATCGGGATGGACTTGTAAAATAGTGCACTCTCCGTCTCCCGACTGAAACAGATCCATGACCGAGAAGAGAATTATACCGTAAATATTAACTTAAATGCCGAAAGACTATGAGAATGAACTACGTATCTCGTATTTTGGGAGCGCTTACGATTGTTTTTGCACTCTCTTCCTGTTCGGGTAAAGATGATTCCGAACCAAATGTGCCGCGTGAGGTAAAAGTGACGGATGTCACAATAGACAAGGAGACTTTGTCTCTCGTAGAGGGCACCTCAGAGACCTTGACCATCAAGGTGCGTCCGCTCGATGCCACAGATCAGGATGTGACGTGGGCTTCGGACAATACTGGTGTTGCTACCGTAGATGCAAATGGTAAAGTAACTGCCGTGAAGGCAGGGACGACCAACGTTACTGCGACTGCCAAGGATGGTTCTGGTAAGTCTGCGACATGTAAAGTAACCGTAACGAAAAAGGCTGTGCCCGTAACCGGGGTCACGCTCGATCCGGAAACGAAAGAACTCGTAGAGGGAGACAGCTTCACTCTCAAGGCAATCATCGCACCCGAAGATGCTACAAATACCAATGTAAGTTGGAGCACAAGCAACGGTAATATCGCTACTGTCGATGGCACGGGTAAAGTGACTGCTGTAAAAGAAGGGGTCGCTACCATCACTGTCACTACAGAGGACAAGAGAAAGAAAGCAACGTGTAAAGTGACGGTGACGAAGAAACCGATAGCCGTGACCGCCGTAGCTCTCGACCCGACTACTAAAGATATGGAGGTAGGTGACAGCTTTAACCCGAAAGTGACCTTTACTCCCGAAGATGCAACTAATAAAAAGGTGACATGGAAGTCGAGCAACAACGCAATCGCTACGGTAGACGAATCCGGAAAGGTGCGTGCCGTCGCAGTAGGAGATGCTACGATCACCGTAACTTCGGAGGATGGAAACAAGACTGCGACCTGCAAAGTGTCGGTGAAGGCTAAGTACTACAAGGTCGTGCGAGTCACGTTGAATATGACGAAGCACGCGATCAAAATCGGCGAGACAGTCCAGCTGACTGCTACTGTCGCCCCGGCAAATGCTTCTAAGCCTGAAGTGTCTTGGAAGAGCGATAACGTAAATGTCGCCACCGTAGACGATAAGGGTGTCGTAAAGGCCGTAGCTCTTGGTAAAGCGAATATAACTGCGACTGCGATCGCTGATAATGTTGTATCGATCCCTTGCGAGATCTCTGTTATCTCGGATGACGAACTTCTCTTTGAAGATGCCGCATTCAAGAAATATCTCATCGAGACAGCCAAGGTGGATACCAATAATGATGGTCGCATCACTCAGGCAGAAGGCGAAGCTATCAAAGGTCTCACCGGCATAACGGGTAGTATAGTGTCCTTGAAAGGAATCGAATACTTCACTAATTTGGAGACGTTTGAGATGTCTGGTTCAGAGGTCAAAGTGCTTGATCTTTCTAAGAATAAGAAGTTGGTGAGCGTGAAGGTTAAGGATAGCAATAAGGTAATGACCGAGATCAACCTCGCAGGTCTATCCGCACTGAAGGCACTCGACCTTAATATAAAAGAGACTTCAGGTGCGACTATAACCATGGAAGGATGCGACAACCTTGAGTCTGTCATATTTGAATCATCGATAGTACCCATCCCGGCGTTCGGCACCTCTTCCCTGAAGACCCTTGACCTCATCTCAGCACCAACGCTTGGCAGTCTGGACTTTACCAAGATGCCTAAGCTTGAGGTCCTAAACCTCAGGTCTACATCCGGTAAAACTCAGAACATCACTACCAAGACCATTAACCTCAATAGTTGCCCGGAACTCAAGGAAGCTGTAATCAATGGTTACCTCGCATTGGAAACTCTCGAAGTCTCTGCTCTTACAAAGCTGACAACTCTTAACCTTAGAACTGTCGGTATGAAGGCCATAGACTGTTCGAAGCTACCGCCCTCAGTGAAAACATTCCTCGTAGGGACATACAAGACTGAGCCGGAACTCCAGAAGATTGAAAGCCTTGTTAATCTCGAAAAACTGACTATTTATCCTATCTCTAACGAAACTCTTGACATGGTCAAGTTAGATAAATTGACAAGGATAGATATTATGAACGCGGGCAAGCTCAAAACTATCTATCTGAAGACAGGATCAACTACAAAGGTAGGAGGTATGGGGGCTAGCTACGTTACCGTAGAGTACAAGTAAGTCTTCCCGGCATCGGGAGCTTCTGGCTCCTGATCGCCAATCATTCCAAGTCAGGATACTGCAAGACAGATTACCGCCTTGCAGTATCCTGATTGCGTTTTGATAATGGACTCAAATAGACATCCGGAAGACCGCAAGTGGGAGAGGTTCGCAATTCTACCATTTCTTTTTCGTATATTTGAAGACTAAAGCAAAGTGTAAGATGGGCCATCAGTGGGACATAGCGCTACTCAGTGAGGAGGAAAAAGGGCTTGCGAATGATTTAAGGTGTCGCAACAAGCTCTTGCCGGTTATATCCGAGATCCTCGTACAGAGGGGCTTGCATCAGCAAGATGACCTAAAGAATTATCTCGAACCCCGGTTGAGTGATCTGCACGATCCGTTCTTGATGAACGACATGGATAAAGCCGTCAAGCGTATCAACCGGGCCATTGGAGATAAGGAAAAGATACTTGTCTACGGAGACTATGATGTGGATGGCACCACTGCCGTGACTCTTGTGTATAAATATCTGCGTCGTGTCACCACCAATATCGATTATTATATACCTGACCGTTACGCAGAAGGCAGTGGCATTTCTACGCAAGGGGTAGACTTCGCTCACGAACATGGCTTCACTCTTATCATAGCTCTCGACTGCGGCATCAAGGCAGTCAATAAGGTTAAGTACGCTGCGTCGCTCGGGATAGACTTTATCATCTGTGACCATCACGTACCGGACGAAGAGCTTCCTCCCGCTGTGGCACTCCTCAATGCCAAGCTCCCCAATTCAACATACCCGTTCGACGAACTGTCAGGTTGCGGTGTCGGCTTCAAGCTGATGCAGGCCTTTGCCATCAGTAACGGCAACGATATGAGGGCTCTTTACGATCTTCTCGATCTCGTAGCGGTAAGTATCGCAGCCGATATCGTACCTCTCGTAGGAGAGAACCGCATCTTGGCATACCATGGCCTTAAGAATCTCAATCAGAATCCGGCCATCGGACTTAGAGGTATCATAGAAGTCAGCGGATTGAAGGCTAAAGAGCTCGACATTTCCGATATTACTTTCAAGATTGGCCCACGAATTAATGCATCGGGTCGGATGCAGAGCGGTCGAGAGTCGGTAGATCTCTTGCTCGCACGCACACCTAAGGAAGCAAAGGCCATGAGTCTTCATATCGACGAGTACAACAATAAGCGACGAGAGCTGGATAGGGAGATTACTCATGAGGCAAAAAACATTGTCGAGAGCTTTACAGACATAGAGGATCGTAAGGTCATCATCGTGTACGATCCCACATGGTTCAAGGGGGTCATCGGGATCGTTGCTTCACGTTTGTCGGAGAAGTACAATCGTCCAGCCATTGTCCTTACGGATGCGACCGAAGGTTTGGTGTGCGGGTCGGCACGTTCATCCGAAGGCTTCGATATATACAATCTGATAGAAAGCTGTAAAGACGTCCTCGAGAACTTTGGAGGTCATCCTTATGCCGCGGGGATGACGATCAAGAAATCGAACCTCCACAAGTTCATTCGCATGATGAGTGAGAAGGCGGAGCAGTCGTTTACGACAGAATCATTCATCCCGCGTCATCACGTAGACGCAGAGCTTCCCCTAAAAGAGATAACCCCTATCCTGCGTCGTCAGATAAAGAAGATGGCTCCATTCGGCCCCGGCAACGAGAAGCCCGTATTCTGTACACGAGGCGTAGTATGCGTTACCCCTCCGCGAGTGATGGGTCGCAAGAAAAATCACCTGAAGATGGTGGTAAGTATGCCGGGGGAGATGCCATTTTTTCAGGCATTTGCATACAATCAGTCGGAACATCTTGTCGCTCTGTCCAAGGGGCAGGAGTTCGATATCCTCTATACCATAGAAGAGCACAGTAGTCAAGGCAAGAAGATGGTACAGCTCATCATCGTGGATATGCATCTGCGAGATGAGTCGGAAGGGTAAATCTACCGCCATGGTACCGGACTGTAATGGGACGATAACCGTACGTAAACGACAAAAGGAGGGGTCGCGTTGAGCATGGCACCGGACTACAATAGGGAGACAACCCCCGTTGAGGTACTCAAGCAGTATTGGGGCTACGACACATTCCGACCGATGCAGACCGAAGTTATCGCATCGATCCTCGAGGGCTACGATACCCTTGCACTGATGCCTACGGGTGGGGGTAAGTCGATTACGTTCCAAGTCCCTGCACTCATGTGCCACGGCATCTGTATAGTTATCACTCCGCTCATCGCTTTGATGAAAGATCAAGTCGATACCCTTCGCTCTCTCAACCTCAAAGCAGCCTATCTGCACAGCGGTCTTACCCGTCGCCAGTCGCTCACCGTTCTGGACAACTGTCTGTATGGCGACTATAAGTTCCTCTACGTTTCGCCCGAACGTCTTACGAACGAAGCATTCCTCCTTCGTCTTTCCTCCCTCAGCATATCCTTTGTGGTCGTAGACGAGAGCCACTGCGTCAGCCAGTGGGGCTATGACTTTCGGCCCTCGTACCTCTCCATTCCCGAGTTCAGGAAGCTGATCCCCGGGGTACCTCTCATGGCACTTACGGCAACGGCTCCGCCCGCTGTCGTTACAGACATCATGGACAAGCTGGCTTTCGGAGAGGGCGGGCGGCTCTTCAAGCGCAGCTTCTACCGCAAAGCCCTCTCCTATGTCGTCAGAGAGACTGTCGACAAGCCGAGAGAGCTGCTACATATCCTTGAGAAAGTGCAGGGGAGTGCGCTTGTCTATGTCCGCAGTCGCAAGAAGACCGAAGAGTATGCCGCACTATTGTCTCAGGCAGGTGTGCCCGCCGACTTCTACCATGCCGGACTGAGTAGTCGGGTCAAGGCGAGGAAGCAGAACGAATGGCAGGCAGGTCTCACCCGTGTGATGGTATGTACCAATGCATTCGGTATGGGGATAGACAAGAACGATGTACGTCTCGTCGTGCATCCCGATATGCCCACTTCACCCGAGTATTACTACCAGGAGGCAGGGCGTGCCGGACGCGACAACAGACCCTCCTATGCCGTGTTGCTGTACGATCCGAACAATGACAAACGGACGGTCTATAAGAGGCTCGAGAACAGCTTCCCATCGAGAGACACGGTACGCAGGGTGTATGAGGCTTTGGGTAACTTCTTCGAGATTGCCGAGGGGAGCGGGCAGGGGCGGCTGTACGAGTTCAGCATCTACCGGTTCTGTCATGTCTTCAAGTTTCAGGCGTTCCAAGCCTTGTCGGCGATATCACTCCTCTCCATCGGAGGCTTTATCGAGTATATGGAGGACAAGGAGTTCTCTTCCCGACTACTCTTTACTGTCCCGCGCAATAGCCTGTACGATCTCTTCGATGCCGAGCAGACGACATACGACGATCTCATCGAAGCGATACTGAGGAGCTATACCGGTGTCTTCACCGACTACGCATTTATCGACGAGAGTCTGCTTGCGAAGCGCACGGGGCTCACTCCCGAAGTCATCTATAAGCTGCTCCTCGACCTTGCCCGATGGAAAGTGCTGGACTACGTACCGGGCAAGCGATCCACCTATATCAAGTACCTCCGGCCACGTCTGCCGAAAGAGAGGGTCAACCTCACCGAAGAGGTCTACGAACAGCGGTACAAGAGTGAGCGTGCCCGTCTCGACAGGATGATAGACTATATCGAGACAAGCGATCGCTGCCGTGTATTGGAGTTGCTGGAGTATTTCGGAGAAGAGGCTCCCAAGCCCTGTGGACTCTGCGACTACTGCCGCACTCATCCGTCTCAAGAGCTCACCTATCGAGCCATAGATGCCATAGAGGCATACCTCACCCGCGCCCGAAGTGCCGGCAGGGACGTTATCCCCCTTCACGAGGTTGCGACTACGCTCTCCATCCCCGAGGGGCAGGTGAGGGAAGCCATTGCCTTCTTTCACTCCGAGCGAGCCGCTATTTCTCTCAACGAGTCGGATGAGATCCGGCTTTAGTACCCCCTTGCCGTTGAGGCGGTGTTCGATCGGAAGATAGTCCCTACCGCATCCACACTTTCGGATTTCCGGACGAGAAGCGATTTTCAGCCGCTGAAGATTGGTTTTCAGGGGCTGAAGATTAGTGTTCCGCTACTGAAAATTAGTTTTTCACCCCTGAATAAGACTTTATATGCCGCAGCGACAAGTTTTGCTACGGCATCTGTGTCTGTTTTGCCCCTATACTTGTCGAAAAGGTTAGCGGAAAGAGGGGGCAAAGGCATCGAGTAGAAGCTCCCCCAGAGCCTTACGCATCTCGGAGTTTCGTACGGTGTGGTTATTGACGATGACGGCAACGGCATAGATGCGACCGTCAGGAGTGGGGACATAGCCTCCGTATGCGAGTACATGCTTGATGGTACCGCTCTTGAGCCGTGTCGTCCCGGCGAAGGGGAGCTCTCGGAGGAAGGAGGAGACGGTACCCTCCTTCCCCACAATGGGAAGCGTATCCATGAAACGTCGGGTGCTTTCGTTGCGATAGACTTTGCCGAGGAGGGTGGCGAGGAAGAAGGTAGAGAGCTTATTCTCCGGCGATAGCCCCGAGCCGTCGTATAGCGCAGACTCGTCGGGCGTGAGCCCACGCCCCTCCCAGTAGAGTGCGGTACGATGCAGGGCCGACTGTGTGATGTTGTGCCCTGCCCACCGATTCTCTTCGGGTGCAAGCCGCCTTAGGAGGGCTTCGGCATAGAGATTGATGCTGTGCACATTCGTAAGTCGTGCCAGCTCCGTTATGGTCGGGGAGAGGTGTCGATAGAGCAGGGTCGTGGAGCCCGGCGCAGGTGTGTCTGCAATCACTTTACCCTTTCCCTTGACTGTTATACCTTCCCTACGGAGATGTGAGGCGAGATACTGTGCGAAGAATAGGGGAGGGTTGGGGATCTCACCCCTGATGCTTGTGGACTTGAGCGAAGCCGGGTATACTCCCGTGATGACCCTGTCGTGGCTCCCTCCCAGCGGAGGGATGGCGATGTAGAGAGAGTCGCTCCGCTTGCGTGGAGAGATTTCGTACGCTCGAATGAGATTAAGGTCGGGGATGGCGGGAGAGACGGTGAAGTCTCGCCCGAAGTTGCTGAAGAGGATGTCGTAACTATTGTCGAAGAGATTGAGATCGTATGCCCCCGCAGCGTAGTGATTGCCCATGTCGTAGTGCATCCAGCGGGGATTGATACCCTGTGCATCGCGACGAGGAAGGGATAGCGCAAGGATCTCTCCCTCGATCGTGGTGATGCCTCGTCCGCGGAGAGTCTCTACCACTTTCTCAAAGAACGAGAACTGTTGTCCTCGGGGTAGATGCCTTGATGCTATCGAGGGGTCTCCCTCTCCGATGATGACAAGGTCGCCTTGCAGTACTCCCTTCGAGACGCTCCCGGAGAGATGCACCTCGGTAGCCAGTCTGGTGTCGGGCGAGAGGATGCTCAGGGCAGAAGCCGTGGTATATACTTTGAGCACACTTGCGGGAGTCATAAGGTGGTGGGCACGGATGTTCACGAGCGTCTCGCCGCTCTCCACGTCCTGAATACAGAGAGACCAGAAGGACTTGTGCAGGAGATCCGGCTCCGCCGGTACGCGTACCCTCTGAGCCTTCAGGGAAAGGAGCGGGGGGAGGAGCAGTAGAACTGCGGTAACCAATCTTGTAAACGAACGATGAAGAAGTGTCATATATTTCTGTATCTTTGTTATTTGCAAGGGTCTGTTTGTCTTTTGATAAGCTGCTTTGTTGCACAAAGGTAATTTAATTCCTGACAGAGATGAAAGATTTTTTTGACAAGCCGTTTACTCTCGACCGTATCGCCCGTATCGTCTTTACGATACTGTTGCTGGTACTGATCGGATATATCATACGACAGTTGGCATCGATCCTTATCCCGTTTGCCTTAGCTTGGCTGGTCGCATATATGCTTATGCCTCCGGTTCTCTTTATACAGCACCGACTGAAGTTCAAAAGTCGTGTGTTTTCTATCATAACGGTGCTGGTTTTGTTGGTGGCGTTAGTGGGAGGGATCGTACTTCTCCTGTTGCCTTCAGTCAAAGAGGAAGTAGCAAAAGGGTGGGAACTCCTCAACTTTTACGCTTCGGGCGAGACACTTCTCAATATGATGCCTGAGCGACTACGTGAGGTGATAGCGAACTATTCCGATCTCTCCACCATCCTTGCCGAACTCAATATGGAGAAGATCCTTGGAGCGGCACAGAAGTTCCTGACAACGAGCTGGGGATTTGTGATGGATACGGTCTCTTTCCTTATGAGTTTTGTGGTAGTGTTCCTGTTCTTCCTGTACCTTTTCTTCATCATGTTCGACTACGAGAAGCTGAACAGGGGGATCTACAAGCTGGCTCCGGAGAAGTACCATCCGTTCATCTCCGAAGCACTGCGCAACATCGAATACTACGTCAATAGCTACTTCAAGGGACAGGCTACGATAGCATTCATCGTCGGAGTGCTCTTTGCCATAGGATTTAAGATAATTGGACTGCCGATGGGCATATCCATAGGTCTCTTCATAGGTGTACTGAACCTCATCCCATATATGCAGGCAATCGGTATCATCCCGATCATATTGGCATCTCTACTGAAAGCAGCCGATGCGGATCAGAACTTCTTTGTCGTGCTTGCCCTGGCCCTTGCCGTCCTCGGTATAGTTCAGGTGATACAAGATACCATTCTCGTGCCCAAGATCATGGGACGCAATATGGGAATGAAGCCGGCAGTGATCCTCCTTTCGCTCTCTGTCTGGGGCTCCCTCTTCGGTATTCTCGGTATGCTCTTCGCCCTCCCCATTACTATGATACTCTATACTTACTATATGAAGTATATAGTAGGTGCCCCCATCGAACGAACACAGGATGCGGCAGAGTCTGCTCAAGAGCTCTCCGAGGAGTCATAAGGGCTATGGAATGATATTGTAAAACAACGAAAGAAATGAGCTGGATAGAATTTTCGGTCAAGGACCTGATAGACATACTTCTCGTTACCTTTTTCCTTTACTACACCTACAAGGCACTCAAGACGTCGGGAAGCCGTACGCTCTTCTCGGGTATCATCTCCTTCGTGATTATATGGGTGGTGATCTCAAAGGTGCTTGACATGAGACTCATGGGTGCAATCCTCGACCAGTTTGTCGGGGTTGGGTTCATTTTGTTGGTAATCCTTTTCCAGGATGATATAAAAAGGTTTCTCAATGCACTCGGTTCGACGGGTCGATGGAAGTTCCTCGGCAGACTCTTCAATAAGGAAGAGGTGGACGAAAAGACCGAAGCAAGCTACATCGCTGCCGTAACTCTCGCTTGTGTCAATCTGGCACGTAAGAAGACAGGTGGGCTCATCGTAATAGAGGGACAGATAGATCTCGAACCCTATGAGCATACCGGAGAGATCATCAATGCCGATGTCAATGCCCGACTGATAGAGAATATCTTTTTCAAAAACAGCCCATTGCATGACGGCGCACTGATTATCAGCAACCACAAGCTCACATCTGCCGGCTGCATCCTCCCGGTAGCTCAGAACGTAGATATGCCCAAAGAGATGGGACTTCGACATCGCTCCGGGCTCGGTATGGCAAGGCTGACCGATGCCAAAGTCGTTATCATCTCCGAGGAGCGCGGGAAGATATCCTTGGCATATAAGGGAGAGATTATCAGAGATGTTAGACCTGATGAGTTGCAGACCTTCTTATCTCCTTCGGTGGAGAGCATGGAAACTATCAAGGCACTGCGTAAAGAATGACAGAGGAACGCCACGATATGCCCGAAATGGCTGAGGTCGCCGCCGCTGATGAGGGGCAACCCCGAAAGCTGAAACGTCGCCTGATAAAATGGGTGATAGGCATACTCCTTTTCCCGTTCGTGATACTCCTCCTCGCCGGTGCCCTCCTTTATCTCCCCCCTATCCAAAAACTTGCAGTGGATATCGTCTCTTCCGAGGTCTCTTCAGCCACAGGATGGAACGTCACGGTGGGGAGTATCCGACTGGGCTTCCCGCTCCATCTGAAAGTCAATAAGGTCCTGGCCCTCGGAAGTGCCGGCGATACCATCGCTCATGTCGCGCACTTACAGGTAGATGTGCCGTTGACACCTCTATTCAAGGGTAATATCCCCATCTCTTATACCGCACTCGATGGTGCTGTGCTCAACTTCTTTACCCCGGACTCTACCCTTTGGCTCAAGGGTAGGATCGACAAGCTCCGTGTGCACAACGCCAACATCAATCTGAAGGAATCGAAGATGAGCTTCAGCAATGTTAAACTTGCCGATGCAGATGTCTATGTCTTCGTAAACGACACTACGACAAAAGCTCCCGATACTCTGTCTCAACCCACTGATCTGCGCATATACTTCGGTAAGGTGGATATGGAACGTGTCTCCGGAGCATTCGCTATGGACAGAGACACCGACATAGTCTCGGGAGACATCCATATAGCAAAGCTTGCGAATGGAGAGATAAACCTCAAAGAGTCTTACTACCAGGCTCAAGATATACAACTCGAAGCACGATTGCACAAGGCGGGGCCTGACCTCGACTTCCTCCCGTCGCCATGGGACATACGTATAGATGCGTACAAGGCTCACTACGATAGCATCAATGTCTATGGTACGATCAAGAAAGCCTCCGTACTTACCGGAGATGGTTGGGAAGTACGTTCGCTGAGTGCCAAGGTCAGTAAGGATGCAGAGAGATTTGTCATCAATGATATAGACCTCAGCCTGAAGGCGAGTTATCTTACCGGGGACGCAGACTTGCCTTTTGAGGGATGGATCCCCGATAAGACGGGAGAGGTCGCTTTGGATTTGCAAGGCCGGATCATCCCGGATGAGGTAAAGAGATTCTTTGCTCCCGAAACGGAATTTCCCGATGTCCCGATAGACCTCGCACTCTCCGGGAAAGGACGTATGGACAATACGCTAAGAGTGAAAGGGAAGATAGAAGCCGGTGATATACTTGCCCTAAACATCGATGGGACAGCAAAGAGTCTGATGGAAGAGCATCGCAGTGCAAAGATGTCTCTGAAGGTAACCACGGGTCGAGTGATGGAGCACCTTGCTCTCTTCGGTATCGAGAATCCATCCTGGACGCTCCCTTCACATCTTGACTTAGAGGGAGATGTGATCTACTCTGCAACACGGATGTCTGCTCAGACCACCATAACTACTCCGAAAGGACATCTGACCGCTGATGGCTTCTATGCCCCAAGGAGTAAGGCATTCAAGGCTAACGTAAGTCTTTATGATGTGGATGTGAGACAATTTTTGCCACGAGATACCATAGGATCTATCCGGGCGCACATCGTGGCGGAAGGGCAGGGGACTGACCCCTTTGCCCCGGAAACGGAAGCGAACTTATTCGTTGTTGTAGACTCCGTAGAGTATATGCATACTTCTCTCAAAGGGATAACTCTGCTGTCCGAACTGAAAAATCACCAACTCTTTGCCGCTCTTAACAGTGAAAATGATGACCTCGGAGTGAGTGCGCAAGTGGATGCGCTGCTCAAGAAGAACGATGTCGTGGCAAGTATAAACCTACTTGTCGATACAATCGTCCCGGCAAAGATCGGGATAGATCTCGGAGTCCTTCAGGCAGCATCGCTTGAGTTACGTAGCTCTTTGCGGAGCGACTTGAAGGAGTATTATGACTTCCGGGGAGAGATTGAGGATGCTTTACTCTCAACCGACAGGGGGCTCATTCGTCCGACAAACATCTATATCAACGCTCTTACGTCTAGTGACTCCATACGTGCCGGGATACGTTCGGGCGACTTGCGCCTTGACTTTATGGCGGAGAACGGACTTAACGATTTTACCGACCGAATAAGTAAGTTGAGCAAAGAGATACAGTCCTTCACGGCAGATACAACCGGCATAACAGATATGTCGCCCTGGCTTGCATTGTACCCCGACATGAAGCTGACTTTTTCCATGGAGCGATCCAATCCCTTGCGCACCTACCTTGATGAATTATACTTAGGTTGGAAGAAAGTTAAGCTAGAAATAGGTACTACGACCGGGACAGGGTTGGCGGGAGAACTGTATGTAAATCACTTCCAAAAGGATGCTTTCCGTGTCGATGCTATGGACGTTGTGATAAGACAAGACTCTTCGTTCTTCTACGCTGTCGCTTCGGTTCACAAAGAGAAGTATATGGACCAGGCACAGTTTGAGGCAATGCTTTCGCTGACGTCCAATGTCCACCGTACCGAACTCTTTACCCGTGTCAATGACGAGTCCGGGAATAATTTCCTACAGATAGGTATAGATATGAACAAGGAGCCGGACAACGACCTGCGCTTTAGCTTTACTCCCGACCCTCAGATCCTGGCCTATAATATTTTTTCTGTCAAAGGAGGCAACTATGTTATCCTACCTGCTGCAAACCGAATGCGAATCCTTGCAGACCTGAGACTCGAAACGGATGACAATACTGCCATAGTGATACGCGATCTCCCTGAGGCCCCGAATCACACTTTGTCCGCACTTATCTCCGACTTTAACCTTAACAAGGTAAAGGACCTTGCGTTTATCCCCGACATGGATGGCGTACTTAACCTCAATGCCATGTGGGTGCAGACCTCGGAAGGTGACGACTATATCGCTTCGGCAGGGATAGATCACTTTATGCTTGATAAGAAGAGGGTAGGTACGATAAGGGCAGAGGGCTCATTGACTCCCAAAGAAAAGGGATCCTATGCCATAGCAAAGTTGGCCCTCGATTCGGTTCAGGTCGTCTCTGCTAAGGCATTTCTCCCCAAAGATAGTAGGGAGACGATGCGCTGGCATACGCAAGTGATGTCCCTCCCTCTCGATAAAGCAAACCCATTCTTGCCTAAAGATATTATTGAGATGTCCGGGCTTTTGCATGCCGACTTGTACAACTACAATATAAAAGATAGTATTGGCACTTCGCAGACAACGGCAATCAATGGAGCTCTTTCCTTTGGTCGTTCATCCCTTTTTATCCCTAAGATCAATCAATCTTATACTCTTGATAGTCGCGAGATAGTTATAAGGAAAGATGTTTTATACCTTGATCGCTTCGCTCTTGAGACAAATCGAAACACACATCTTACTACCCACGGTACCGTTACCCTGAATGATCGGTTCGATCTTAACGTAAATCTCAAAGGCGACGATATGATCCTGCTCGACTCAAAGCGTACGGATAAGACGGTCCTTTACGGACTCATAAGTGCCGATGCCGACATAAATCTCAAGGGCCCTGCGCAAGCGTTGGCCGTCACAGGCCGTCTTGCCGTCAATGGTAATACTAATGTTACCTACGTTGCCCAAGACAGTCCGCTCGAAAGTCGTAATAAGTTCGACGGTCTGATCAGCTTTACTGATTTCAGCGATACGTTGTTTGTCGCCCGAAAAGCCCCTGTCGATAGCCTCACGCTGGGAGGGATGAATGTCCGCTTAGCGATCCATATCGACCCGGCTCTGCGTGTGACTGCGCTTTTGACCAAGGATGAAGCCAACAAGGCATACATCCAGGGAGGGGGAGATCTGAACTTCCGTATGCCACCATATGGGACGATGTCTCTCAATGGCGTATTCGAGATCGGAGATGGCTACGTCAATTATAATCTTCCTCCGATAAGTCGTCGCTTCAATGTCGATAGAGACAGTCGCATCACTTGGTCGGGGAACGTGATGAATCCCAACATTGACTTCAAAGCGACCTCGCGTATCAAAGCGGATGTTGCGTCGGACGATGATACAAGTCGTAAAGTAAACTTCGATGTAAGCATAGTTGCCAAGAACAATGTAGAGAACATAGGGCTTTACTTTACCATGGATTCGCCTGAAGATCTTGCTATGCGCAATACCATTTCTGCGATGACAGACGAGGAGCGTAGTCGACAAGCCATCATGCTCCTTGCGACGGGTACATATATAGGTTCGCAAGGGGCAAGGGCAGGAGGCTTTGATGTCAACGCCACCCTCTCGTCTCTCTTTGCTTCACAGCTCAACTCTCTCATCGGTGAGGCTCTTAATGCTGAGTTCAATTTCGGTATCGCAGGAGCGCAAGAGTCGAGTCAGGGCACCAACTACTCGTACAGTATCGCCAAGAAGTTCTATAACGACCGCATTAGCGTTATGGTCGGGGGGCAGGTTGAGACCGGCAACAATACCCAACAGCTCCAACAATCATTCATCAATAATATGTCGATCGACTACCGTCTTGACCAAGCGGGCACGCATTATGTCCGTCTCTTCCATAAGAAGAACTACGAAAACCTTCTTGATGGTGAGGTTATCGAGACTGGAGTTGGCTATGTTTTGCGTCGCAGGTTGGATAGATTAGGTGATCTGTTCCGATTCAAGGTCCGTCCGAAGAGCACGACTTTGCCTACGGATACGGTCCCTCCCGCTGCGGAGACACCTTCCGGTGATGCCAATATCCCCAAAGAAGATGATGAAAAGTAAATATAAGATCCTCTCTCTTGCGCTTGTCGTGCTTATTATGACCGCATGTTCCCCCACCCGTTATATACCGGAAGGAGAGCAGCTCTATACCGGCATCAAGGAGATTACGGTAGAGGAGAAGCAAGGAGGACGTCATGAAGAGATGGCTCTTTCGGACGTCGAGTCGATGCTTTTCTATAAGCCCAATGGGTACTTCTTAGGAGTGCGCCTGCCGTTTACGTACGGATTTTATTTCGATCGGGAGTACAAGGACAGCAAGAGCTTTTTCGGGCGATGGTTGTACAAGACTTTTGGTTCCAAACCTCGGTTTGTCTCTACGGCCAATCCCGAAGGGCGAGCGACCGTAGGGCGACGTATCCTTGAGGAGTACGGATACTTCCGTTCGGATGTCTCCTCACGTATCATACCGCATACCGGAGACTCATTGCTTGCGAAGGTCGCATACGATATCAGACTTGGCACACCATATATATACGATAGTATTCAGTACCTCATAGACATCAAGACACCAGACTCAGTAGATCTCTTCGCTCCCAGAGAGCGGCTACTGAAGCAGGGTGATTATTTCACTGTGCAGGGATTGGAGGCTGAGCGAGAGCGTATCACCGAGGTGCTGAAAAGCCGAGGCTATTACTTCTTTCGATCAGGGGATATACGTTACAGTGCCGATACGGTAAAGGTGCCGGGTAAGGTGCAACTTAGGGTGCTTCTTGCCGACAACACCCCTCCGGAAGCGTACAAGTCCTGGCGCATAGGCAACATCTCCTATAATCTTTACGATGCGACAGGGCTTCCGCTCACCGACAGTACCTATTACGAGGGAGTCCTTTTCCGTTACCGAGGTACGCCTCCCGTGCACATCTCGGAGCTTCGTCCGCGTATCAAGCTCAAGTCCGGCGATCTGTACAACGTGATATACCAGAACCGTACGACCTCGTTAATGTCATATCTCAACACCTTTGCCTATACCGATGTCGCTTACTCTGCCGTCGATAGCCTCGGCAGTCGGCTCAATGTCACTATCTCTTCGACCGTAGATAAGCCTTACTTCTCGGAGTTTGAAGGGACATTCAAGGTCAAGAGCAACAATCAGATGGGACCCGGGCTCGCTTTCACCGTAAGCAAGAAGAATCTCTTCCGTAGAGGTGAACTTCTCAGTGTTACGGCACGTACGAGCTACGAGTGGGAGACCAACAAGAGTTCTACGGGAAGCAGTTGGGACATCAATAGCTACCAGTTCAGTCTCACCTCGGCCATCACTCTGCCCAAGGTCTATCTCCCCTGGATCATCAATACCACTTATCTCTACCCGGCTACCACTCGTCTGTCGCTCTCGGGCGAATTGCTCAACCGGGGAGACTTCTACCGTTTGGGGCAATTCTCGGGTATCTTGTCGTACAAGTTCGAACCCACACGAGGATTGCACCATACCTTTACGCCTCTTCGTCTATCATACAATCACCTTCTACGGAGTACGGCAAGGTTCGATGAGATTATCGAGCTCAACCCCGTGCTACAGTTGGCGTTCCAAAATCAGTTCATCGCCGGAGCAGGGTATAGCCTGGGCTACGAACACAACGAAGAGGGAGACCCCAACGGATACAGTGTCGAAGCCAACATTTCCGAAGCGGGCAATCTCCTCTACCTGCTTTACAGTGGCAGTGGTGGTGAGAAACCCTATCGTTTCTTGCGAACTCCCTTCGCTCAGTTCGTAAAGGGGACACTCGAGCTTCGGTACAATTACAGGTTTACTCCTACCTCTCAGATCGCCACAAGGGCATTTGCCGGTCAGGTTTATAGCTTCGGCAATATGAATGTGGCACCCTATACCGAACAGTTTTACGCAGGAGGGGCGAATAGTATCCGTGGGTTCAATGTGCGTTCCATAGGGCCTGGCTCCTACTCTTCCGAAAGTCTTGACGCATACTCGTTTCTCGACCGCACGGGAGACATACGTTTCGAGGCCAACATCGAGTACCGTCACAAGGTTCTTGGGGAACTCGAGCTCTCCACATTCCTTGATGCCGGCAATATATGGCTTATCAGAGAAGACCCTTACCGCCCCGGAGGGCAGATACGTGCGGCAACATTCCTGCGCGACTTGGCTCTTGGCACGGGCTTGGGCATACGTTACGACTTGAGTTACCTGGTCCTGAGGTTCGATATCGGGGTCGCTCTGCATGCTCCATACAAGCAAAACACGAAGTATTTCAATACCTTCGGATCCGGAGACTGGTTTGCATTCCACCTCGCCATCGGGTATCCATTCTAAGTCATTGCCTTATCATGCAGGATCATTCAAGTACGCTAAAGCAGAAACTCGGGCAACGCCTCACCACACGTCAGATACAGCTGATGCAGATGATCGCTCTGCCCATCACAGAGCTGGAGCAACGCATCAAGGAGGAGCTCGAAGACAACCCGGCACTTGAGGAAGGGCGCGAAGAGCTCGATACGGACATTACGAATACGGAAGAGACAGGAGGGGAGCTCTCAGAGGCAGAGATGGTGCTTGGGGACTATGCAGACCCCGACGATATCCCCGACTACAAGCTACGACAGATAGAACGCTCCTCATCCATCTCCCCGGCAGACATTCCCTTTTCTGACGAAGAGACACTGCAAGAGAACCTAAGAGGGCAGCTTCTCATGACCTCCCTCAGCGACGAAGATCGTAAGGTGGCGGAGTTCATCATCGGCAGTCTCGACGACGATGGACTGCTTCGCAGAGACCCCGACAGCCTTATCGATGACCTTGCTATCTATCGAGGTGTGAGCGTCTCACGCAAAAGGCTGGAGAGGATCGAGGATGCTGTACGCAGCCTTGACCCACCCGGCATCGGGACACGTAGCTTGAGGGAGTGTCTCCTTGAGCAGCTGAGGCGGCGCATGGTACGTACGCCCGAGGTAGACCTTGCGCAGCGTATCATCGACCTCTACTTCGAGATCTTCACAGCTAAGGCATACGACCGACTCCAGACTATGCTCGGTGTCACGGCCGAAGAGCTTCGTGCTGCCGTAGGAGTGATTACAAGGCTCAATCCTTCCCCGGGGCTCGACTACACATCCCGGCTCGAAGACACTTTCAGGGTCGTCATCCCCGACTTCTTTGTACGGGAGCAAGACGGGGAGCTGCTGGTCTCTCTCAATAGAGCAGATATGCCGGAGGTGAGGGTAAGCCGAGACTTCACCGACCGGATGCAGTACTATACAGGAGATCTCCGTAAGGTGTCCGACAAGGTAGACCGAGAGGCGGCTCGCTTTGTCAAGCAAAAGATAGAGGAGGCACGCTGGTTTGTCGATATGGTTGAGCAACGCAACAATACGCTCCTCAGTACGATGACGGCGATAGTACGTAGACAGCGCGACTACTTTCTCACCGGCGACTTGTCACATCTCCGCCCCATGATACTCAAAGATATAGCAGATATGACGGGGCTTGATATATCCACCATCTCACGTGTTACCTCGACGAAGTACGTGCAGACCGACTTCGGTATCTATCCTCTCAAGTATTTCTTCTCCGAGTCCGCCACGACCGATGATGGCGAAGAGATCTCTACCCACCGTGTGCGCGAACTCCTTGCCGAGATTATAGCGGGGGAAGACAAGCGAAGACCGTACAGCGACGATACACTCTCGGATATGCTCCGTGCCGAGGGGCTGGTCGTAGCACGCCGCACTATCGCCAAGTATCGCGACCGTCTCGGCATCCCCGTCGCCCGACTTCGCAAAGAGGTATGACCCTTTCGGACGAAGAGCCCGCCGCATTCCCCCTGACTTATCCCTCCGGGTCGATAGCCGACCCTCCCCTTTGGCGATATGCGCCCGGTGAGGTATGGCCGGGCTCGATGCCGCTCTACCAACTCATCGTACCTTCACCACAGTGTGGCATGTCGCTGTATGGTTCGTGCTGATGCTCATCTTCGGGGGGGGGCGCACTCAAGGCTCTTGACTGATACAGTAAGGTCGGTCCGTCTCCACACATATTTCCAAAGAACGCATTCCCGGTAATCCTACATGCCTATTACCGGGAATTGCTTTTCCCTCCCTGATGCTGTGCCGCTTCGCCTACAAGTACGGATGCGAAAGTCCCTGCTTATCGGTAGATAAAGCGACAAGGCCGGGGCGAGAAGTTATGGTCAGGGGCGGAAAATTAGTTTTCTGCCCCTGATTATTGGTTTTCTGCTCCTGAAAATTAGTATTCCGCCCCTGAACATAGCTTCTCATCCCGTAAAGTAAAAGGTTATGATAGGGTCTTTGTATTTTCTTCTGCGGTGATAGTTTCCGCTCGATCTGCATGTCGTTTACATAAATTGCGCTTGTGGGCGAGAAGAGAGTATGGATTATTGTGATAAAGATGCCTAATTCTGTTGAGTTTTCTTGCTTTTGTTAAATCACATCACTACTTTTAGGTATTGTAACTAAAACTACTCAGATGAAATCACTTTGGCAACGTATCAAGGACTTTCTGCTACCGACTTACAGATCTAAGGTGGTGGCGGTACTTATCGTCGGGATAGGTGTAGGGGTAGTGTCGTACTTGATCTACATCTCGAGGGCGTACAGCTACCTGAGCGATGCGCCTGAGGTGTGCGTCAATTGCCATGTCATGGAGCCGTACTACGCCACCTGGCATCATAGTTCGCACGCTCTTGTTGCCAACTGCAACGACTGTCACGTGCCTCATACCTCGATATTCCACAAGTACTTCTTCAAAGCCAAGGATGGTCTGCGGCACTCGTATGTCTTCACGATGCGGGGCGAGCCTCAGGCGATGCAAGCCATCCCCGAAAGCCAGGCGGTAATCTATGGCAACTGTGTACGCTGCCATAGCCAGCTCAACCAGGAGTTTGTCCGCTCAGGGAAGGTCTGCCCCGTAGAGATAGAGGAGGGGAAAGAGCAAGCGTGCTGGGACTGTCACCGAGATGTGCCGCACGGAGGGAAGATAAGTCTGTCATCGACCCCGAACGCTCGGGTACCTTTCCCCAAGTCTCCCGTACCCGACTGGCTCCGAAAAGAGATAAACAAAAAGAAATAACCGTAGGGATAATCCTCTCCAAATAAGAAAGAACTATGAAAGAAACTCGTAAACGTTTGAAATCATGGCAAGGTTGGTGCTTGTTCGCCGTAGCGGCAGGAGTCATCTTCCTGCTTGGTATGCTCGCCGCCTCCGTTACCGAAAGACGTGCGGAGATACAATCTATCTTTGCCAATAAGAAAGTAGATATCGCTCCGCTCGAAGCTCGCAACGAAATCTATCGTGCCAACTACCCGAGAGAGTACGAGACTTGGACCATGACAGCCGATACGACTTTCAGATCCGAGTACAACGGTAGCCAGTCGGTAGACGTACTCGCCCAGCGTCCTCAGATGGTTGTGTTCTGGGCTGGCTATGCCTTCTCTCGTGACTATAAGACTCCGAGGGGACACATGCACGCTCTCGAAGATATGAGAGAGATACTCCGTACCGGCAATCCGGGTATAGATGGCGCAGACGATATGCAGCCCGGTACTTGCTGGGCCTGCAAGAGCCCCGATGTGCCACGTATGATGCAGGCGATGGGTGTGGATGAGTTCTACAAAAGCAAGTGGAGCAGCCTGGGCAGCGAGATAGTCAATCCTATCGGTTGTGCCGACTGTCACGATCCCGAGACGATGGACCTCCATCTCTCTCGCCCGGCCCTCATCGAAGCTCTTGAGCGTAGAGGTGTAGACCTTGATAAGCTAACGCACCAGGAGATGCGGTCGCTCGTGTGCGCGCAATGCCATGTGGAGTATTACTTTAAGGGCGAAGGGAAGTACCTTACGTTCCCCTGGGATGAGGGGATGACGATGGAAGATGCCGAGCGTTACTATGACAATGCCGAGTACTACGACTACATCCATCCTCTCAGCCGTGCCCCGATGCTCAAGGCTCAGCACCCCGACTATGAGATATACCTGACCGGTATACATGGACAGCGAGGGGTGTCGTGCGCAGACTGCCATATGCCGTACAAGAGTGAGGGAGGCGTGAAGTTCAGCGACCACCACATCACAAGCCCGCTTCGCCATATCGACCGCACTTGTCAGGTATGTCACCGTGAAAGCGAGGAGACCCTCCGACAGAATGTGTACGAACGTCAGCAAAAAGTGAACGAAGTGCGCAATGCTCTCGAGGCAGAGCTTGTACGTGCTCATCTCGAAGCGGAGTTCGCCTGGAAGTATGGCGCGACTGAAGATGAGATGGCATCGGCTCTCGCACTTATCAGACAGTCGCAGTGGAGATGGGACTATGCCGTGGCATCTCATGGCGCATCCTTCCACGCCCCACAGGAAACGACCCGCTTGCTTAGTATAGGTCTGGAGAGAGCCATGTCGGCACGTCTCTCCATCGCTAAGGTACTTGCCAAGCGTGGATATACCGATGAAGTGCCCATGCCTGATATATCCACAAAGGAGAAGGCTCAGAGATACATCGGCCTCAATCCGGATGACCTGAAGGATAAGAAGCACAGGTTCGTGGAGACCATCGTACCGAAGTGGATCGAAGAAGCAAAGGCTGCCGAACGCCTTATCGCTGCGAAGTAATGTCCCTTACGGATACGACCGTGACAATATGATATGAATAAGTCTGCGATATGGTAATCTCACTTCATCGCAGACTTGTTCTTTATTTTTGCTTAATAGATCTTGCAACCGATGTGGAATAATAAATGGAGCTACCGTGAGGCATTTGCCATCACAGCCATACCGATCCTTGTGGGGTGGGTACTGCAAGCCTTCCTCGGCCCTATGCCGAGAGGTGCATTCGCCTTCCCCTTAAATGCGATCGTGGGACTTATCACTACCTTAGGAGGTGTCATTATCGCCGTGAGAGGCTACCGCAGGGGACAACGCCCGTTCCTCGCAGGAGGTGCAGCCACGATAGCTGTCCTCGTTGCCTTTATGCTCCTGACTCTCATCGCGGGACTTACCCTCCAAGTGTCATCTACGGTAGTGCATGGTCTCCCGGGGCTGATCCATAGGTTGGGCTTCAGTATAATGCCGGAGTCGAGAGCCTTTTTGTTGTTGTATGTCTACCTGTTGTTGGTGCTCTCAGCAGCAACTTCGTATAGGCTCTTGCGCTTTAGGAAAGGTCTGCGCGACGTGGCGTTTGCCCTTAATCATGTGGGATTGTACATCTTTCTGCTCTTTGCCCTCATCTCGGCTGCCGATACCCGGCGGTACACGATGACGGTAAGCAGCGAGAGCGAGTACCCTGAATGGCGTGCCATCGACGAGAGGACGAGAGAGATGGTAGAGCTTCCGATTGCGATCGGATTGCGGAGTTTTGAGATGGATGAGTATCCTCCCAAAGTGATGCTTCTGGATGCGACGACGGGAGACCTCCTACCCAAGGGTCGTCCCACCCATATAATGGCAGACACGAAAGGGAACAAAGGGAGGCTCGGAGAGTGGCAAGTGGAGGTGGTAGATGCGCTTGATGCCTCCGCTCCTGTCGTGACTGCCGAAAGGATTGACTTCAAAGAGTTCCATAGCACAGGGAGTGCGGCTGCCGCTCTTGTCCGGGTCACGGGCAGAGGAAATACGTACGAAGGATGGGTGAGTTGCGGCAGTTATCTCTTCCCATACCGTTCGCTTCAGCTTCCCGACTCGCTCGCGATAGTGATGCCTGAGCGAGAACCCAAACAGTTTACCTCACACATCTCCTATTACATCCGGGAGGGAGCATCGGGAAATGCCACCATACGTGTCAATCACCCCCTAAGGCATGACGGATGGTATATATATCAACTCGGCTACGATAGGGAAAAGGGGAAATGGAGTACCACTTCCGACTTCGAACTTGTCTATGACCGTTGGCTCCTTCCTGTATATATAGGCATCGGTCTGATGATACTCGGTGCGCTCTGCCTCCTACTCGGTCCTCTTGGTCATCCTAAAAAGAAATAAGGAAAAGCTATCATGAACATTCTTCTCGACTGGCATCACTTCATATACTTCGCCATCCCCACGGTACTCCTTTGCGTTGTGGGCGCATATCTTGGCGGTAAGGACAAGTACGGCGCAGGGATCGCTGTCACGGTCTTAGCACTTCTGGTGTTCGGGCTATATATAGCCGGCATGTGGCACTCCCTGGAACGCCCACCTATGCGTACGATGGGAGAGACCAGGTTATGGTACTCTTTCTTCGTCATCATCGCTGGGCTTATCATTTATGTCCGGTGGAGATACCGTTGGATATTGAGCTTCTCGACGATCCTTGCCACAGTCTTTATATGTATCAATATATTCAAGCCGGAGATTCATTCCAAGACGATGATGCCCGCATTGGAGAGTCCTTACTTCGTTCCCCATGTGATCTCATATATGTTTGCGTATGGGATGCTCGGAGCATCGCTACTGATGGGGCTCTATATCCTATACAAGAAGGAGGCGCATCACACCGAAAAGCTGTACGTGGTGGATAATCTCGCTTACACCGGTACGGGGTTTCTTATAATAGGACTGCTTCTCGGTGCCATTTGGGCCAAACAAGCGTGGGGAACTTACTGGGGTTGGGATCCGAAAGAAACGTGGGCAGCCGTCACGATGACCTCATATCTCATCTTCATTCACCATAGAAGGTTTCGTCCGGGTCGCTTCAGAGACTCGGTACTTATCCTTGTCTTGAGTTTCCTTTGCCTACAGATGTGTTGGTACGGAGTCAATTTCCTCCCCTCCGCATCCTCAAGCGTGCACACTTATTCTTAACTATCCCTGTGGGGTTAGTATAAGAAAGCTGTTGCCTTTGCGTGTGGAATTCAAAAATAATACCTACCTTTGCAATCGAAACAACCGAAAGGAATGCGGCTGTGGCGTAATTGGTAGCCGCGCCAGACTTAGGATCTGGTGGAGTGATCCGTGGGGGTTCGAGTCCCTTCAGCCGCACAAGAGGAGCAAGCCATAAGTCGATAACTTATGGCTTGCTCCTTTTCTGTTATTTATCTTTTAGGGCTTTGAATATCTCGGGAGCTATAGGGCAGGCAAGACAAGCCCCACGCATGCAGTAATGGTTGTAGATGTGAAGCAAAGCTTGACTATCATGAGCGTTGCGAGGTGTTATACCTTGTTTCTCGAAAAGCGTGACGATACGATTCTTTTCTGCGGGTAGGTCGGTGAGCCAAGCCAAGGAAGTAAGAGCCCCTTCCCCATTCCCTATCGATGTATGATAGAGATACGCGGTCGGTACTACGGCATTGATGAGGAGAGAGTGCAGGGAAGAGCTGCCGAGATGTCCGAGTCTCCTGCTTGACCGATGCGCAAAGTCATAGTGCTCTGTCCAGTACTGTGAGGGAGGGGAAGCGAGTAAGGAGAACAGGGCATCCCTATCCAACTGTGATATGGCTTGCATGATTTCGCCCTCATTACCCATCAGGACCGCGGCTATGGCCAGCATCCTCGGAGCGTAAGAGTGGGGGCGTACTCGCAGTTTACGGAATATCCCGGGAGCAACGGCCGACAGTCCGAACTTCGAGGCATAGAACCTGTACTCATCCGATAGGATCCTTTCGTACTCATCTCGGGGAGGCTCTGCCAGCAGGTTGGCTTGTCCGAGGAGCATTGCCTCAAGGGCTACGACATCGTTAGCGTGCTTTTTGAGAAAAGAGTACGGGAGCGAGAGGGCTACCTGCTCCATGGCATCATTGTTTGTATGGGCTCCGAGGTAACGCATCAGCGTTCGGTAGAAGAGCACTTGCGGCGTCCCCTCCTCGCTCCGACCCTTGAGAGCCGCCATCTTTACCTCAAGACGTTCGACCGCCATGCGGTCGATGATGTTACGAAGAGTGATCCCCGGCACCACGCTTATCTCAGGAGCGCACCGCAGAGCCGCATTGGTCGTGTCTATAAGTCTCAATCTCTCCATCACCTCATCCGCAACCGTCATCACAGCCGTCGGTACGCGTTCGCCTCGCGTGTTGGATACCTGCCTGTCCTCCTCGTACACTACATGAAGCACCACACCGTCATAGCCCGGGTCGGTATGGTGCCCGTGCCGCTCCCAGTCCGAGCTTTTGCGGTGTATCTCTACCGCGCCGCACCACTCAATACCACACCAAGCCACACGGGCAAGGCGGAAGTCCGGCCCATCATTAGGGTTCCGAGTCCCGCTCTTTAGTACTGTGACTCGCTCATCTCCTATACGGAGATCATCATAGAGTTTATTCTGCCAGATGTAATGCAGGAGTGTTTCTTTCACGACGACCGATCAGCTTATTGGTGATCTATCGCAAACTTCTCACGTAAGAACCGTCCCGTGTACGACTCCTTGCACTCCATCAGTCCCTCAGGAACCCCCTCATAGACGAGGGTTCCCCCTTCTCGTCCCCCTTCCGGTCCGAGATCGATGACATAATCAGCGCACTTGATCACCTCCATGTTGTGCTCGACGATGAGGAGCGAATGCCCTTTTCGTATCAAAGCTCCGAAAGCCTCCATCAGCACATCTACATCATGGATATGTAATCCTGTGGTAGGCTCGTCGAAGATGAATAGGGTCTTCTCCCTCTTTACCCCGGCGATGTAGTAGGCAAGTTTGACACGTTGGCTCTCACCGCCCGAGAGGGAGGAGGAGTTCTGTCCGAGCTTGACATACCCGAGCCCCACATCTTCGAGAGCTTGCAGCAGAGAAGCGATGCGCTTGCACTCGACAGCCTTGTCCTTATGTTCGGTAAAGAAGAGTATCGCTTCCGATACCGTCATCTCAAGGATGTCGTAGATACTCTTGCCCTCATACAGCACTTCGAGCACATCTTCCGAGAATCGACGCCCATGGCACTCCTCGCACTCGATCTTCATATCTGCCATGAACTGCATCTCTACCGTTACTTCCCCCTCACCCTTGCAGTACTCGCAGCGTCCGCCCTCCTTGTTGAACGAGAAAAAGACCGGCGTGTAACCCATCTGACGCGATAGGGGCTGGGCGGCGAAGAGCTTACGTATCTCGTCATAAGCCCCAATGTAGGTGACCGGGTTTGAGCGTGAGCTTTTCCCGAGCGAGTTCTGATCTACATATTCAAGCGCGTTGATGTCGGAGAGATTGCCTGAGATTCGCTCGCATGCTATGGACTCTATGGGGGCATTGTCGAGCAGGCGTTTCAAACCTTCGTAGAAGACATCTCTGACCAGCGAGCTCTTCCCCGAGCCACTTACCCCTGTCACTACGGCAATCACCCCAAGGGGAATGGTCACATCAATATTCTTTAGGTTGTGGAGGTAGGCTCCCTCGACACGGATTGCACGATCCCAGCTACGGCGCTTTGTGGGCCAAGGGATGCAAGCTCTGCCTGAGAGGTACTCCACGGTATGGCTTTGCGAGGATGAGGGCAGATCCCTCGGGCTCCCTTGATACACAATCTCTCCTCCCCGTTGCCCTGCTCCCGGCCCTATGTCTATGATCATATCGGCAGCACGTATCATATCCTCGTCGTGCTCTACCACAAGTACGGTATTGCCCATATCGGCAAGTCTGCGGACGATATCTATGAGGAGGTGGGTATCTCTCGAGTGAAGTCCTATACTTGGTTCGTCAAGGATGTAAAGCGAACCTATAAGTCCGCTACCGAGGGACGTAGAGAGGGCTATGCGTTGGCTCTCACCTCCCGAGAGCGTGTTGGATAGGCGGTCGAGGGTAAGATAGCCCAAGCCTATCTCATCAAGCAATGCAACCCGTAGGCGAAGCTCCTCGAGTAGACGCTCGCCTACCTTCATGTCGTGCTCATCGAGGTGAAGGTCACGAAGCCAGGTGTTGAGATCCGACACGGGCATCTCTACAAGGTCTGCGATACTTTTGCCTGCTATCTTGACATACAACGCTTCCTTCTTGAGGCGTCGTCCTTTGCAGGTGGGGCAGGTGGTACGGCCCTTGAACCGAGCCAACATGATGCGGTAGTGCATCTTGTAGGTCTGACTCTCCAGGTATTCGAAGAACGCATCTATACCGTACACGCCCGGGGCACCCCGCCATAGGAGCTCTTTCTGTTCCTCTGTCAGTTCGTTGTACGGACGGTGTATGGGGAAGTCATACTTCTGTACCGAGTCGATGAACTCCGTGAGCCATGCCGACATCTTCTCCCCCCGCCAGCATACCACGGCGTTGTCGTATATCGAGAGCCGCTTGTTCGGTATCACGAGGTCCTCGTCTATACCCATCACTTTGCTAAATCCCTCACAGGTCGGGCACGCTCCCACAGGGCTGTTGAAGCTGAAGAGGTTGTCTGTCGGGTCTTCAAAGAGTATGCCGTCTGCTTCAAAGCGATCGGAGAAGTGCTGCTTCCGCCACTCCCCGCTGCTTTTATCCTCAAAGAGGATGATACCATCCCCACGCCCCTCGAAGAATGCCGTTTCTACCGCATCTCCGAGTCGCTGGGCCGTGGCATCGTTATCGTGCTCTACCGTGAGGCGGTCTACTACTATCGACAGCGTCTCCGGCATGAGGGTACTCACACGTCCCTCATCGAGGTCGGCGAGCCGTACCACTTCGTCCCCGATGGCTATACGGCTGTATCCTAATTGCATAAGGAGAAGCAGGTGATCTGCGAGAGTGCGCCCCTCGGGAAGCACTATCGGTGCCAGCACCATATACTTGATACCCTCATCGAGAGTAGCTATGAAGTCCCTCACATCCGCTACGGTATGACGCTTTACCACCTCTCCGCTCACGGGAGATATGGTCTTGCCTATGCGGGCAAAGAGCATCTTCATGT
>JBHBLB010000037.1:0-38899 GCA_041791495.1 Porphyromonas sp. | reverse complement strand
CATTGACGGGAAAGAGGTACGTACGGGGGACACGGGTCGGGTAGTCTTGCCTCACAACCATAAAAAAGTCATCGCGACGTACCATAAAGCGGGACCAAAAGAAGTGAAGGCTGCCATCAAGGCTGCCAATAAAGCACAGAAAGAGTGGGCAAAGATGCCTTGGCTTGAGCGAGCCTCTGTGATGCTAAAGCTCGCTGAGCTTTGTTCTGTTAAGTATAGGTACGATCTCAATGCCTCGGTGATGTTGGGTCAATCCAAGAACCCTATGCAAGCAGAGATAGATGCTCCATGTGAGCTTATCGACTTCCTTCGCTTTAGCGTCTACTATGCAGGTAAGATTTATAACGAACAACCCTTGTCGGAAAAGGGAATCTTCAATAGACTGGAGTACAGACCGCTCGAAGGGTTTGTCTTTACTTTAACTCCGTTCAACTTTACTTCTATCGCTGCAAACCTCAATCTTGCACCAGCGATGATGGGTAATACTTGTGTATGGAAGCCATCAACGACAGCTCTTCATTCGAACTATCTCTTGATGCAGCTCTTTGCAGAGGCAGGACTTCCCGATGGCGTCGTAAACTTTGTGCCGGGGCAAGGGAGCGTGATAGGTAGAGAGGTCCTCTCAGATTCTACTCTTGCGGGGTTCCACTTCACGGGATCGACAGCTACATTCAACGCTTTGTGGCAAGGGATAGGCAATAATATCGCCAATTATAACTCATATCCTAAGATCGTTGGCGAGACAGGAGGGAAGAACTTTGTGCTTGCTCATGCTTCCGCTTGCCCGAGAGAGGTTGCCGTTGCCCTTGTCCGTGGAGCATTTGAGTACCAAGGTCAGAAGTGTTCTGCTGCATCTCGCGCTTACATTCCCAAGTCTTTGTGGAAGGAAGTACGTACACATATGGAAGAGATGATGAGTACGATGAAGATGGGAGACGTGAGAGACTTCTCCAACTTCATCAATGCTGTGATAGACGAAGCCTCTTTTGACAATATCAAGAGCTATATCGACCATGCGAAGAAAGCGAACGATGCGAAGGTCATTATCGGGGGTAAGTGTGACAAGAGTAAGGGTTACTTCGTGCAGCCTACCGTCATCGAGACTACCAATCCTACGTACAAGAGCATGGTAGAAGAGATCTTCGGTCCGGTGCTTACCGTATATGTGTATGACGATAGCGACTTCACTAAGGTGATGAAACTGGTAGATGGCTCGACTGCGTATGGTCTTACCGGATCTATCTTCTCGAGAGACAGGTACGTGATCAACCAAGTCTTGGAGGCTTTAAGGTATTCTGCCGGTAACTTCTATATCAATGATAAGCCGACAGGGGCGGTCGTTGGGCAGCAGCCGTTCGGTGGGTCGCGTGCGTCGGGTACCAACGATAAAGCCGGAGGTCCACTCAACCTGCTCCGTTGGGTTAATCCTCGCAATATCAAAGAGACGTTCTTACCTCCCACAGATTATACATATCCATTCTTGGCGGAGGACTAATCATGCCGGACAATACGGTAGATATATTATTTAAGTAACAACAAAATCATATGTGGGAACGGTGGCGTTAGGCACTGTTCTCACATATTTCGTTTTATGCTAAGGGTACTATCGTTTGCAGCAACTATTATTCCAATACATTATGTTCATCAATAAATTTACTACAATCTTAACCGGGCTATGCGTTACGCTCGGAGCGGCGGCACAAGAGACTCCAAAGTGGGTACGACACACCGCACTCTCTCCCGATGGAAAACTTATAGCTTTCACATACAAGGGGGATATATTTACCGTCCCTGTCGCAGGTGGTAGAGCGACTCAGCTGACATCTCACTCGGCATACGACAAGAGTCCGGTATGGAGTCCCGATGGGCAACAGATCGCTTTTGCGTCGGATCGCGAGGGATCTTTCGATGTCTATATTACATCTCGCGAAGGGGGGCAAGCCACGCGCCTGACTTACAATAGCTCGAGAGAGGTCCCTGTGGCGTTTCTTGATAATCAAACCATCATTTTTGACGCCAATATACGTCCAGATAAGGAGATGGGGCTCTTCCCAAGTGGAGTATTCAGTCAGCTCTATAAGGTATCTTCAAAGGGTGGGCGTCCGCAGATGTACAGTGCTTTGTCGATGAAAGAACCCTCCTTTAGGGGAGATAAGGTCCTCTACACCGATATCAAAGGATATGAAGATCCGTTCCGTAAGCACCACACTTCCTCTATCGCAAGGGACATATGGCTATATGACAAGAGTACGGGATACCGTAAGCTCACCACCTTTACTGGAGAGGATCGCAATGCCCTTTGGGTAGCCGGCGAAGAGGGGTTCTATTATACCTCGGAGCAGGACGGCACACTCAATATATATAAGCAGATGCTTGCAGGCGGAGCTCCGACACAGCTGACCACACATAAGGATCATCCGGTGCGTTATATGTCTACTGACGGTGCCGGCAATATAGCTTATTCGTGGAACGGAGAGCTATACTATATGCCGAGGGGCGGTAAGCCTGCGAAGGTGGACATAAAAGTATATGCAGACAATGCGCCACTCGACTCGCAGCATGCCAAGCTCTCCGCCGGGGCTTCCGAGATGGCTCTCTCACCGGACAATAAAGAGATCGCCCTTATTATCCGAGGCGACGTGTACGTTACCTCGGTAGAGTACAAGACAACTAAGCGTATTACCAATACATTTCAGCAAGAGCGCAACGTTGTATTCAGTCCCGACGGTAGATCGATCGTATATGCTTCTGAGAGGGATGGCAAGTGGGATCTCTTCATGACCGAACTCGTCCGCAAGGAGGATAAGAGTTTCACCTATGCCAAGGAGCTAAAGGAGACAAAGCTAACCGATGATGCCAAGCCTTCGTTCGACCCCAAGTTCAGCCCAGATGGTAAGGAGATTGCCTTCTTGAGAGATAGAAGCGGTATCGTTGTCCTTAACCTTGCGACGAAGAAAGAGCGTGTGGTCATGGACAAGAAGTACAACTACTCTTACGTCGATGGTGACCAGTGGTTTGAATGGAGCCCGGATGGCAAATGGATTATCGCTGATTATATCGGCATCGGTGGGTGGAACAATAAGGATGTTGCGATAATCAAGGCGGATGGGTCCGGTACTACGCACAATCTCACCGAGAGCGGTTACAGCGAAGGTAATGGAAAGTTTGTCCTCGGTGGCAAGGCTGTTGCGTTCTATTCCGACAGAGCAGGCTACCGAAGCCATGGGAGTTGGGGCTCGGAGAGCGACATCTACCTGATGTTCCTGGACCAGGAAGCGTACGATAAGTTCAGGCACAATAAGGAAGAGCGCGAGCTGATCTATGCCGAACCGAAAGAGGAACCGAAAGAGGATGCCGACAAGGATAAAAAAGATAAGGACAATAAGAAGAAAAAAGCTGAACCGAAGAAGGCAGCGACCCCACCTGCTCTCAAGTTTGACCTCGACCATAGAGATGATCGTACGGTACGTATCACCCGCACATCCGGACGCCAGTCCGACTTCGTTATGGATGCCAAGGGCGAGAAGCTCTACTATATCGCACACTTTGACAACGAAAGCAATCTCTACGAAGTAGATCTCGCAGAGAAGTCTACCAAGATGCTTGTGCCCAATATCGGTATGGGAGGACTTATACTTGGTAAAGACGGCAAGACCCTATTCGTCATGACAGGTCAAGGTATCAAGAAGATCGAGGGTGGAAAGCCGAAACCGATTACTTACGAAGCGGAATTCGAGTACAAGCGTCCCAAGGAGCGCGAGTACATCTTCGACCATGTCGTCAAGCAAGTAGAGGATAAGTTCTACGACGTGAAGCTACATGGCGTAGACTGGAATATGTACGCCAAGGCATACCGTGCCTTCCTCCATCACATCAATAATAATCATGACTTTGCAGAGCTCCTGTCGGAGCTGCTCGGAGAGCTCAATGCATCGCATACTGGAGCCCGATATGCTCCTCGCACGGGTGCACTACCCACAGCCTCTCTCGGGGTCTTCTACGACGACACTCACAAGGGAGACGGCATCAAGATTGCCGAAGTGATGAAGGGCGGACCGCTTGACAATGCCAAGACTATTGCAGCTCCCGGCACGATCATCGAGAAGATCGACGGAGAGACTGTCAGGTCCAATACTCCGATTGAGGTGTACCTGAACGGGAAAGTAAACAGTCGGGTGCTGCTCACATTGAGGGATAAGAACGGCAAGACCGCCGAGGAGCTGGTGAAGCTCCTGCCTCAAGGTATGGAGAGTATGCTTCTTTACAAGCGTTGGGTCGAGAATCGTGCCAAGATGGTAGAGCAATGGTCGGGAGGCAAGATCGCTTACATACATATCGAAGGTATGGACAGCCGATCGTTCCGTAAGACCTTCAAGGACCTCCTCGGCAAGTATCGTCACTGCGATGCCGTAGTGATAGATACACGCTTCAACGGTGGGGGCTGGCTGCATGAAGATCTTGTGATACTCCTTTCCGGCAAGGAGTACTCGAGATTTACCCCGAGAGGTTCATACATAGGGAGTGATCCATTCGCACAGTGGACGAAGCCGTCGGCAGTCCTTATGGGAGAGGGCAACTACTCCAACGCACACGGCTTCCCGTTCGTCTACAAGGAGATGGGCATCGGTAAGCTGATCGGAGCACCTGTGCCCGGTACTATGACTGCCGTATGGTGGGAGCGTCAGGTCGATCCTACGATCATCTTCGGTGTCCCACAGGTTACGGTGACCGACGTCAAGGGCAACGTGCTTGAGAACCGTCAGCTCGATCCCGACATCACGGTCTACAATACTCCCGAAGAGTACCTCAAAGATCACGATGCACAGCTCAAAGCTGCGGTCGAAGAGCTTATGAGAGCGACAGCAAAGAAGTAGTCTGTACGTCGTATAGACAAGATAGAGGAGGGCGGTTTCACTCGGGTGGTACTGCCCTCCTTTGTATTGAGCCCACTGCCATGATGCCTTCGGGTACAGCGCCCCTCCCTATCTATTTGTTACCCGAGTGCCGACGGTAGTCGATATGCTGTGTGGGGCATAGTCCCTCCGACCCCGGCCGGGACTTGTTTTTGTACGAGTATTAACTTACGGATAATGGGAAGGGAAGTGATGGTCAGGGGCTGAAGAGTGCCTTTCAGCCCCTGATTATTAGTATTCCGCTGCTGAAAAGTAATTTTCAGCAGCGGAATACAACTCTATTTGCGGTAAAGAGGAACTTGAGGTGCGGTCAGTCGCTTTCTCTCGACAGGTCAGGGTCCCCCCCCATGTCACTCACTGCGCTTTCGTGAAAGTGCGAGAGAGGTCCCGCTGCCAAAGCAGGACGTATAAGGATGCTACGGGCACTGAACCTCCTGCCATACGGTGACTCCGAAATATTTTCTTGATAAATTTTGCACCGATGATGAACCTTTTTTCTGTATGGAATGTTATAGAGTTGGTTAGAGAAACAATCCAAACTATATAATGAATAAGATAATTACATTAACAGCATTCTGTGCTCTCTTTGCCTTCTCGGTCAATCTCCTCGGCGGGGATCTGATCACTGCCTCGGCTCAATCGACCGGTAGCTCAAAGATCTCAGAAGCACAAACACTTAAAAATGAGAATAAGATGAAATTTGAACTCGTAAAACTGCCCTACGCAACTGACGCTCTCGCTCCTGTAATCGGTAAGCGCACTATCGAACTCCACCACGGCAAGCACCTCCAGACCTATGTGGATAATCTCAACAGACTGATCGAAGGTACTCCCTTTGCCGACAAAGACCTTGTGACGATAGTGAAGGAGTCGGATGGAGGTATATTCAACAATGCAGGTCAGAACCTCAACCATATCCTCTACTTCCTACAGTTCAGCCCCAATGGTGGCGGTCAGCCTACAGGTGCTCTCGCAGAAGCAATCAACAGCACCTATGGAGACTTTGAGAAGTTCAAGGCAGAGTTCGAGCAAGCAGCAGTGACTGTATTCGGTTCGGGCTGGGCTTGGCTTGCTTGCACCAAGGATGGTAAGCTCGAGATTGTGAAGGAAGCCAATGCCGGGAACCCTGTGACCAAAGGTCTCGTGCCTCTCATGGGTATCGACGTATGGGAGCATGCATACTATCTCGACTACGAAAATAGAAGAGCAGAACACCTCAAGCAGGTATGGAACATCATAGATTGGAACATCGTTGGGGAGCGTTTCAATAAGCGTGGTGAGGAACTTCAAGTGAAGTAATCCGAAAGTATAACTAAAGAGGTGCGGCAAAACATTTTTTGTTTCGCCGCACCTTTTTTATGCTCTCTATGTAAAGAGGGTAGACGATTGGGAAATCGTTTGTATATTTGATAGGATTATTGCTTCCACCGGAAGGGAATAGTCAATGTGGAATAATCTAACTTACAACAATGGAATCGATTCGTCAGATATATAAGATCGGGAATGGTCCCTCGAGCAGCCATACCATGGGCCCCAAGCGTGCCGCAGAGATGTTCCTGGAGAAGCAGACCGCTCTGGCTAAGAGGTATGAAGTGACGCTCTACGGATCCCTTGCCGCCACCGGCAAAGGTCACCTTACCGATGCAGCTGTACTGAGTGTCCTCGAGCCGCAAGCCCCTACAATCATCCTCTGGGAGCCTAAGATTGTGCTCCCCTTCCACACAAATGGATTGAGGTTTAGAGCTTACGGCGAAGCGGATGCCCTGATCGATGAGTGGGTGATATACAGTGTGGGTGGTGGCTCTCTTGCCAATGAGGAGTTTGACGAACGGAAAACCAAAGAGGTCTATCCGCATCGCTTCATGGCAGACATCATGGACTACTGCTACAAGAATCATATCAACTACTGGGAGTATGTCGAAATGCACGAAGGCCCTGAGATATGGGCTTATCTCTCTGAGGTGTGGCGGGTCATGAAGGCTGCTATCGAGAGGGGACTGGATACGGAGGGGATACTCCCGGGAGGCCTGAACCTCAGACGTAAGGCTTCGGAATACGCCATCCGTTCGAAGGGTTACAAAGACAATATCAGTACAAGGGGGATGGTATATGCTTACGCTCTTGCCGTGGCTGAGGAGAATGCCGCCGGCGGCATCGTCTCTACGGCTCCTACTTGTGGTTCGTCAGGGGTGGTGCCGGCTGTCCTATACCACTTGCAGAAATCTAGGGAGTTTCCCGACAGACGTATCTATCGTGCCCTTGCGACCGCAGGGATCTTCGGGAATGTGGCTCGTACCAATGCCTCGGTCTCCGGCGCAGAAGTGGGCTGCCAGGGCGAGGTAGGGGTGGCTTGCTCTATGGCTGCCGCTGCATCGTGTCAGCTATTCGGGGGAAGTCTTCGTCAGATAGAGTACGCCGCAGAGATGGGCCTGGAGCATCACTTGGGTCTGACTTGCGACCCGGTGTGTGGGCTAGTGCAGATCCCCTGTATAGAACGCAATGCCTTTGCCGCTGCGAGAGCACTCGATGCCAATACCTATTCGACCTTTTCCGATGGTACGCATCGTGTGTCGTTCGATCAGGTAATCGAGGTGATGAGACAGACCGGGCACGACTTGCCGAGCCTATATAAGGAAACATCGGAAGGGGGACTTGCGAAACATAAGTTCGACTGATCTGTCATCGCTTAGTAGTCAAAATTATAAATAGACTTCGGTAACCCGTTCAGGTGTAGCGGTAACTGGAGTCTTTTTTTATTTGTTGTGTTTATCTATTATCTGCTATCTAATGTGGTTCTCAGTGGTTGGTGATTTTTTCTTTTGGGCAACTTTTTTGATTTCGTTTATTTATTTATATCTGTATATCAGTGTGTTGTCTTCTTATTTTGGAAATCTCTTGTTGTGTTTTCTCGCTCATTGTTTTCGAAAGTGGTTGTTTTGTCGATATATCTTTGTTATATTTGTTGTCATAAATAGAAGTTCTTGCCGACGAAAAGTGCAAGTCGGTGGTTAATAATGATATAACATAATAATAGACATGGCGAAACAAACCTACAAGTTTCAAGAAGCCTTTGATGCCTCTTTGGAGTACTTCCAAGGGGATGAATTGGCTGCGCGCGTATGGGTGACCAAGTATGCTCTCAAAGATGCCCAAGGAAACCTCTACGAGAAAAGCCCGGAAGATATGCACCGTCGTATAGCTTCGGAGATCGCTCGCATAGAAAGTAAGTACGTAAACCCTATGAGCTACGATGAAGTGCTTGCACTGCTCGACCACTTTAAGTACATTGTGCCACAGGGAAGCCCTATGACGGGTATCGGCAATGATCACCAGATCGCATCCCTTTCTAACTGCTTTGTGGTAGGACATGCCGGACAGTCGGATAGCTATGGTGGGATATTCAAGACGGATGAAGAGCAAGTGCAGTTGATGAAACGCCGTGGTGGTGTCGGTCATGACCTATCTCATATACGCCCGAAAGGGTCTCCGGTGAAAAACTCTGCCCTTACTTCAACCGGACTTGTCCCCTTCATGGAACGCTATTCTAACTCTACTCGTGAGGTCGCTCAGGATGGTCGCCGTGGAGCTTTGATGTTAAGTGTATCGATAAAGCACCCAGATAGCGAGGCTTTTATAGATGCCAAGATGGTAGAGGGTAAGGTGACAGGAGCTAATGTATCGGTTCGTATCGACGATGAGTTTATGAAAGCCGTGGTGGCAGATGAGGACTATCGCTTACAATATCCGATAGATGCGAAGAATCCTAAGTACACAAAGGTTATCAAAGCCAAAGATTTGTGGGGAAAGATTATCCACAATGCGTGGAAGAGTGCCGAACCAGGAGTGCTCTTTTGGGATACAATTATAAGAGAGTCTATCCCCGATTGCTATGCCGATCTGGGTTTCAAGACGGTCTCTACCAATCCTTGTGGCGAAATACCTCTGTGCCCTTACGATAGCTGCCGTCTTCTTGCTATCAACCTTTATAGTTATGTTCGTCGTCCTTTCACGACTGAAGCCTCATTTGACTTCGACCTTTTCCACAAGCATGTCGGACTTGCACAGCGTATCATGGACGATATTATCGATCTTGAAAGCGAAAAGATAGACGAGATTATCAAAAAGATTGAGAGCGACCCCGAAACCGATGATGTAAAACTATGCGAATATCAGCTATGGCAAAAGATAAAAGATAAGACTCTTAAGGGACGCCGTACCGGAGTTGGTATAACAGCTGAGGGGGATATGATAGCAGCGATGGGCTTAAGGTATGGTACAGAGGAAGCAACAGACTTTGCTGTTGAAGTGCAAAAAGCACTTGCCGTAGCCGCATATACCAGTTCGGTTGAGCTGGCAAAGGAGAGAGGAGCATTCGAAATCTTCGATGCAAAGCGCGAAGAGAATAATCCATTTATCCTGCGCCTTAGGGAGGCCGCACCGGAAATGTACGCAGAGATGGTCAAGCACGGACGTCGCAACATTGCTTGTCTTACCATTGCACCTACGGGAACAACGAGTCTCATGACGCAAACTTCCTCAGGGATTGAGCCGGTCTTCCTTCCTGTTTATAAGCGTCGCCGGAAGGTAAACCCTAATGATAAGAATGTTACTATCACTTATGTAGACGAAGTTGGCGATAGCTGGGAAGAGTTTATTGTATTCCATCACAAGTTTGTTACCTGGATGGAGGCCAACGGTTACGACCCGGCTGCGAAGTATTCTCCGGAAGAGATTACTGCTTTGGTTGAGAAGTCCCCTTATTACAAGGCAACATCCAATGACGTCGATTGGGTTGAGAAGGTGAGGATGCAGGGACGCATACAGAAGTGGGTCGATCATTCCATCAGTGTTACCATAAACCTTCCATCAGACACCCCCGAAGAACTCATCAACGAGCTCTATATTACTGCATGGCGCGAAGGGTGTAAGGGCTGTACCGTGTACCGTGATGGTTCAAGGGGAGGCGTACTTGTGGCTGCCGATAAACCAAAAGATAAGAAGGAAGATAACCCACAACCTCAGACATCTGAGGTAGCGGAAGTCCTCGTACGTCCGAAAGTCCTCGATGCCGATGTGGTAAGGTTCCAAAATAATAAGGAGAAGTGGATCGCATTTGTTGGGCTTCTTGACGGCCAGCCATACGAAATCTTCACCGGTATTGCCGATGATGATGAAGGTATCATGGTACCGAAGAGTGTCACGCGTGGCAAGATCATCAAGAGTTCAGACGAAGATGGCAACAAGAGGTACGACTTCCAGTTCCAGAACAAGCGTGGATTTAAGATGACCGTAGAGGGTCTCGACAATAAGTTCAACCCGGAATTTTGGAACTACGCTAAGCTCATCTCGGGAGTCCTTCGCTACAAGATGCCTATCGAGCAGGTAGTCAATCTCGTGCAGGGTATGGATCTCCACGAAGAGTCTATCAATACGTGGAAGAATGGTGTCGAGAGAGCTTTGCGCAAATATATCTCTGATGGTAAGCAAGCTTCCGGACAGCGCTGTCCCAACTGTAACCACGAGTCACTCGTATATCAGGAAGGGTGCCTGATATGTACCAACTGCGGTACATCGAAGTGTAGCTAACCGCCCCCACAGGATCGTACTATAAAAGAGGAGAGGCTGTATCGGGACTAAGTCACCCATACAGCCTCTCCTTTTTTTCTATCTATTGAATCCGGATTACCAGACCAATACTCTTTCTTCGGGAGCGAGATACATCGGATCGCCCTCTTGGATATCAAATGCTTCGTAGAACGCAGGGATATTGCGAAGGGCTTGATTTACACGGAGCTCTCCAAGGCTGTGTACATCGAGCTTAGTGAGACGGAGGATGGTTTCTTTCCTAATGTTCTGTCCCCATACCCGAGCGTAAGCTATGAAGAACCTTTGTTCGGGAGTAAAGCCATCTATAAGTCCCTGTTCCTTATCGCCCATTGCCTTCTTCATAGCTTCAAAAGCCACAACAAGACCTCCCTGGTCGGCGATGTTTTCACCGAGAGTGAGCTTACCATTGGCGAACACGCCTTCAGACACTTCGATTTTGTCAAACTGGTCTGCCAGCTTAGAAGCTGAGGCGTTGAACTTAGCTTCGTCCTCTCCTGTCCACCAGTTCACCATGTTTCCTACCTTATCGTACTTGCGACCTTGGTCATCGAAGCCGTGCGTCATCTCATGACCGATTACCACCCCTATGGCGCCGTAATTGACGGGATCGTCTGCGTCGAGGTTGAAGAACGGGGGCTGCAATATACCGGCAGGGAAGCAGATCTCATTCGTTGTGGGGTTGTAGTAGGCATTTACGGTATGAGCATTCATAAACCACTTACTGTTGTCTACCGGTTTATTGAGGTCTGCGATGTTCTTTTCCGTTTCAAACTTTCCGATGTTGTGGATATAAGCGAGCAGGGAGCTATCAGTCATTTCGAGGTTTGCGTAACCTTCCCACTTGTCCGGATAGCCAATCTTTACGATGAAAGTCGAAAGTTTCTCCTGAGCACGCTGTTTTGTCTCATCCGACATCCACTCGAGAGATTGGATACGTTCGGAAAGAGCCACTTTAAGGTTCTCTACGAGTATTGTCATACGCTCTTTTGCTGCCGGCGGGAAGTGCTCTTGGACATATATCTTACCTACAACTTCTCCGAAGACACCGTCTACGAGATCCACTGCACTCTTCCATCGAGGTTGCATTTCCTTGAGTCCGCTCATGAGACGACCGTTGAAGTCGAACGAAGCTCCCTTAAAGTCATCGCTGAGGTAGTTGGCACTGCTGTGGAGAGTCAGGGCTTTGAGATAGTTTTTGATCTTATCTATCGACGTGCTTTGTACCCACTTGTCGAAGTCTTTGAAGTATCCTTCCTGTGCTACATTCAGTTCGGTCACACCCTGGAGCCCTTTTCTCTGAGAGAAGTATGCTTCCCATGGGAATGAGTGTCCGGCTACGAATGCGGCTTTCTCCGTCTTGTTCCAGTTCAGCTCTGTGTCACGGAGGCGGAGTTTGTCATACATGATGTCCGACAGGCTCTTTTCAGTGTCATAGACTTCCGAAGCAATCTCTGTTGCCTTTGCCTCATCCATCCCCGAAAGTACCAGGAGACGGCTTATGTATGTACGGTATCCAGCTTGGAACTCGGCATACTCCGGCTTCGCCTGATAGTAGTCGAGATCACCCATGATGAGCGAAGTCTGGTAGAGAGATAGCAGATGGCGGCTGCTATTGTCCTGGTCTGCACCTACGTAGGTGTAGAAGAGGTACTGATTGCCTTCATTTGCATTCTCCGCTAGGAACGTTACGAGCTCGGTGCTGTTCGTAAGTGCATCTATGCGTTGTAGCAATGGGAGTACGGGAGTAGCACCATCACTGTTTAGCTTCACGCTATCCATGGCAAGCTGGTAGAGGGTCTTGGCCTTAGCTTCGTCCGAGCCTGCGACTGAGCCGTCGAGGTTTTCGATGATACGGCGTGAGATACTCTGAGCCGAGTCTCTCAGTACGTGGAACGACCCGTAGCTGCCATACTCGTCCTTGAGTGGGTTGGCAGCCATCCAGCCTCCGTTGGCGTATCGGTAGAAGTCCACCTTGGGGCTTACACTAAGGTCCATTGCGGTGGTGTCGATCCCCGGCACCACAACTCTCGCTGTGGAGTCCTCGGACTTCTTTCCTTGGCACCCTACGGCAAGCATAGCAGCACATACTACTGCTGTGATAGGTAATAATTTCTGTTTCATAATGAATTTTGATAATAGTAGGAGTATATTACTGGGACAAATTTATGAAATAATCCAGCACACAGGGTAGGTGAAAAGGCAAAAAGAGCTATGAGATCTGAAATTATATTCTCTCTCAAGTCTTCCGGCTTGCTCCCTTTCGGCTTCTTGAAGAGGGGGAAGCATACAAGCTCGGGTACAGGACTTTATGTGCTGCATATACTTTCGGGAGGAGAGAGGGCCCGGTGAGAAGTCTCTCGGAAGCGGTCAGAAACATTGTGAGACCGTGATACGAAGATATTTTCAGGGGCGGAAAAGTAATTTTCAGCCCCTGGATATTAGTTTTTCGCCCGAGATTATTACTTCTCCGCTCCTGAATACACCTTCGGATACGGTAGCAGTAAGGGTTCCTACGGCATCCTTGTGACTTCTTGTGCCACGACTGAATAAAAGGAAAGAGGACCTGCACCATGCCGGAAGCAGTGGTGCAGGTCCTCAGTATCCGTTCTCTTCGTCTGCAGGTCCGTTAGAGCTTATTGTCAGAGCCGAGTACGTTCTGTACTTTGTGCTTGTAGAGCTCCTTTAAGCTATCCCTGGCAGGACCCAGATACTTGCGTGGGTCGAACTCCGCAGGGCTATCGTGGAAGACCTTTCGTACGGCAGCTGTCATGGCAAGTCTGCCATCGGAGTCGATGTTGATCTTACATACAGCCGATGCCGCTGCCCTGCGTAGTTGGTCTTCAGGGATACCGATGGCGTCTTTGAGCTGACCTCCATACTTATTGATTGTCTCTACTTTGTCCTGTGGTACGGACGATGAGCCGTGGAGTACGATAGGGAAGCCCGGTATCTTCCTTTCGATCTCTTCGAGGATGTCGAAACGAAGAGGGGGAGGTATGAGTTGTCCCTGCTCATTGCGCATACACTGCTCTGGCGTGAACTTATTGGCCCCATGCGATGTACCTATCGAGATCGCAAGAGAGTCCACTCCCGTGCGGGTCACGAAGTCGATCACCTCCTCGGGGCGAGTATATGTGTGCGACTCGGCCACCACATCGTCCTCCACGCCTGCCAGTACACCGAGCTCGCCCTCTACCGTCACATCGTGCTGGTGAGCGTACTCTACGACTTGCTTGGTGAGCTTGATGTTCTCTTCGTATGGGAGGTGTGAGCCGTCGATCATCACTGAAGAGAAGCCCATGTCTATACAACTCTTGCAGAGCTCAAACGTATCTCCGTGGTCGAGGTGTAGACAGATCTGAGGCTTTTCGCAGCCAAGCTCCTTGGCATACTCTACTGCACCCTGTGCAAGATATCTGAGAAGGGTTTGGTTGGCATACTTGCGTGCCCCGCTCGATACCTGAAGGATGACGGGTGATTTCGTTTCGACACAAGCCTGTATTATAGCCTGCATCTGCTCAAGGTTGTTGAAGTTGAAAGCCGGGATGGCATACTTGCCCTCCATTGCCTTAGCAAACATTTCGCGAGTGTTTACAAGACCTAATTCCTTATAGCTTACCATAATAAAATGAATTTATATCATAAAGAGGGGCGAACCGTATTGTCAGAGACTTCTCTCCGTATCTGCCCCAATACTTATACAAATATATAAATAAGTGCTTAGAGTACCATCGACTTTCGCAAATACTTTTATTTTTCCCCGTGCCCCTATTTTGATGGGAGGGGGCTTGCAAGTTGTGGGGAAAATATCTACCTTTGCACACGAAACCAATGAATAGAAGGTCTCGACTTATGGCCGCGTAGCTCAACTGAATAGAGCATCTGACTACGGATCAGAAGGTTACAGGTTTGAATCCTGTCGCGGTCACTCTTCAATCGCAAGAGGTTTTGTATCCCGGTATGTCCGAGAAAATCGGTCGCGTAGCTCAACTGAATAGAGCATCTGACTACGGATCAGAAGGTTACAGGTTTGAATCCTGTCGCGATCACTTTGAATTTATTATACTTAGGGTTAATATGAATTGGGGGTCATTTCCGGTATGGGAGTGACCTCTTTTTCGTAATTACGATATCATGAGAGGTATGGATAGAAGCGTGCTTGTCAGGCATGCCCGAGGAATCTTGGGCGTGGGGATACCTATTGTCTTGGGACAGTTCGGGATTATCCTCGTAGGTTTTGTGGACAATATCATGGTAGGGCATCACAGCACAACGGAGCTGGCTGCCGCATCGTTCGTCAATAACTTTATGAACCTTGCGTTCATCATGGGGATGGGATTCTCTTACGGGCTGACTCCTTTGGTATCTTCGTCATACGCCATGGGGGATGGGAGGTTGCGTACATTGCTTCGTGGCAGTATGGTTGCCAATACGCTTGTGGGGCTCTTTCTGACTTTTGTGATGTGGCTACTGTGGATGAATCTTGAGTGGTTCGACCAGCCGAGCGAACTCCTGCCGCACATCCGCTCTTACTATGCGATACAGATGGCTTCGATAGCCGTAATGATGTTGTTCTATGCCCTGAAACAGTTCTTCGACAGTATAGACAAAGCCTCTACTTCCATGTGGGTGATGTTATCATCCAATGTGCTTAATATACTCCTCAACTATCTACTTATATTCGGGAAGTTCGGATTTCCCGAGATGGGACTTGTGGGTGCAGGTGTGGCGACATTGCTCTCGCGGCTCTATTGCTTGGTGGTACTGCTTATTGCCGTCCAGAGACGAAAGTGTCGGGAGTTGCTGAAATCGCATAGGGCAGGAGGGCATCTCTCTGCCTTGGGAGAGGTAAGAAGTCTCTTCAAACTCGGTATGCCGATAGGGCTGCAAATGGGTGTCGAGACCGCTTCGTTCAGTCTTGCAGTAATCATGGTAGGGTGGTTGGGCGCGATGGAACTTGCTGCGCATCAGATCATATCCGTCATCTCGACGCTCGGGTTTATGATCTTTTACGGATTTTCTTCTGCCGTCACGATAAGGATGAGCCGCTTTTATGAGCAAAGGGATGTGACAAATATCCGGGGTATAGTATCTGCGGGGCTTGTCTTGCAACTATCTTCTGCCACCTTGCTGGTACTGCTATTGCTATTGTCTCGGCATGTGATTGGGTTCCTATTTACTGATGACGAAACTTTGGTAGCGTTGGTTTCAACGTTGTGTCTGCCTGTGATGATCTATCAGTACGGAGATGTCTTGCAGATCCTCTATGCCAATGCCTTACGAGGTCTCAGAGATGTCAAGTATATGGCAGTATGTGCGGTCGTCTGCCACATATTCCTTGCACTAAGTCTTGTGTATATCTTCGCTTTCCCTTTGGGGTTGGGCGTCATAGGGGTATGGATGGCATTCCCGATAAGTCTTACTACTCTGGGCTTGCTGTTGTATCGGCGTTACCGAAAGGTCGTATCTACGCTGGCATAGTCTACCGACCGTTATATAAGCAGTTCGCCACTCTCGGTGATAAGGTATATGGTTAGTCGTCCGTCGGGTATGAGTGGGTCGCAGGTATTGTGGCACTTCTCTATGAGGAGCTGATAGAAAGGCGATAGACCGCTTGCGCCCTTCTCGGTAGGCGGGATGATATCCCAAAGTTCTCGTGCCAGGGTGATGGCGTCAATGGCTCGGATGATTTCGGAGCCGTACCCTGTCTGGTGAGCAAGACTATTGATAAAGTCTTTGTTCATTACCGCTTTTTTGCTGTGAGTGTCGAGCAACCCTTCAGCAAGTTTTACCGCTTTCCCTATCATAACTCCCATTGTAACTGCCGTAAACCCTTGGTCGGCAGCAGCAGAGATTGTATCTCCGATGAAGTTGCCATAGTGAACGAATGCTTGCGAGGGCAGGTCGGGATATAGGGCTTTGAGGTACTTCTGACTCTTTGCACCGGAGTTGATGACGAGTCGATCCACTCCCATCGACTTCGCTACCCGTATCTCTGCTTTGATTGAATTGACAAATGCCTCGGACGAGAAGGGGCGTACGATCCCCGATGTCCCGATGATGGAGATCCCTCCAAGGACTCCAATCTTGGGATTAAAGGTAAGTTTGGCGAGCTCTTCACCTTTCGGCACGGAGATTATTATATCCACTCCGACGGAGGGATCGTCTCCATACAAGGTAAGGATACGTTCTACCTCTCGCTTCATCATCATACGTGGGGTATTATTTATAGCAGGACCGCCGATCTCAAGCCCAAGACCCGGAAGAGTAACCACACCTACGCCGATGCCTTGTAGGAACTTTATCTCGGAATGACTCTCATTGAGCGAGACTTGTGAGCATATCTCCGTCCCGTTTGTCACGTCCGGATCATCCCCCGAATACTTACGCACGGTGGCAGTGGCGGATGTGTTGTCGGTAGAGAGCCCTACCTGTTCTATCGGGATGGTGATCGGTTCGCCATTGGGAAGGGATATGGTGCAGGCATCAATGGCTTCGCCCGTCAAAAGGATGCGGAGAGCTGCACTTGTCGCTGCGGTAGCACAAGTGCCCGTAGTATATCCTGTCTTGAGAGGAAAGAAGTTGGGGAGGAGCTGCTCTACGGCACGACGAAGCCCCAAGTGCCCATATACCACCGATGCCGGCGTATAGGGGAGAGCAGGACGGCGTACCACAAGCACGGGGATATCGAGATCGAGTGCTTTCTGTGTCTTATCCCCAAAGCCTCCGCTCTCGCCACTCTCCTTGGTGATGATCGCTTCGGGGCGTAACCGTTTGTACAATGCTTCGTCGTCTTTTTCGTCTTCGTAGAAAAGGATATGGTCGATCGGGAACTCCTCATGTTCGGCAATGTCTATGGACTCTTGCCGCTTCATGATGCGAAAGTAGGTCTCATGTTTGAGCCAATATGCCTTTAATGGCTTGATCGTATTCACGCCTGTAAGAGCAAGCACTCGGTTGATGTCATGACTTTCAAGGTAAGTAATGGTATCTTGGTATGTATCGAACCATAAAAACCTTGGGTCTTGTTCAGGGAAATGTCGCTCTATTCGCACCACAGGGATACCGCAGACTTCTGCCGCATTCCCTATATTGCGGTGCACTCCCATAGCAAAAGGATGAGCCGCGTCTATAATAAGTCCTATATCATTCTGCCTACAGAAGTCGGGCATAGTCCGTTCATCAAGTCCCCCGGTCACCCTTGTCCCATGTGCGCATTCTATTTGTTGCAGATCGCTTTTGGTAGAGTAGAAGTAAGGGTTGCCTGATTCGTCACATACCTTTACGGCAATGCGCCCCTCTGTTGTCCCACCTATGATTAGGATCTTCGGGGAGTGTTCTTGCAGTTCACCACTTTTTTGTTTCACGATTACCTACGAATGATCATGATGGAAAAGTAAGGGAAGGCCCGACTTAGTATTTCTGTGTTGTCAGAAGAGTAGAACTCTTTGTTCTCCAATCCGACATTTTCGAAGTAATGAAAGGTAATCCCTTCAAGTTCTTCCATAGCTTGACGAATTTGTTCGGCATGTTGAGAGAGTTTCATTATGACAACTGTCCCGCCTTGTTCTATTGCTGAACGAATACGTTCGACTGTCACATTGGAAGGGAATACGTTGAGATGCTCATCTTGTTTGACAACGTGAAGAGAAGCAAGCGCACCGCACGCGATAAATGCCGGAACCCCCGGAATATGATTAGTGGAAACACCCATATCTTTAAGGTAATCCGAGATGTAGTGTGCCGAGGAATAAAACCCACAATCTCCCTCCGCAACGAAGGCGATACCGTATCCTTCGTTATATAGTCTGTGAATATCCGTTGCAAGGTTGCGGTAGACGTCATCTGCTTCTGTGCGATCTTTGCTCATCGGGACGTTAAAGAGGCGCACTTTTGTCCCTTCTATATTAAGTGCTTTCAGGATATCCGAAGATCGAGAAAGGATCTTTCCTTTTACAGTTGTGGCAGGACACAATATAATATCCGCGCCTTGAAGAGCCTTTAATGCCTTGAGCGTGATAAGATCCGGGTCACCGGGCCCGAGAGATACGCAAACAGGTATTTTCTTTTCCATATCTTTCATCATCAAGTCCTGAACAGATGCTTAAACTCATCGGCATAGAGGCGAGACAGTCCCTGGCGATTGTCAATGGCCTCCCCTACAACGATCATCGTAGTTAGAGTCAAGTTATTTTCTTTTACTATTTCAGCCAGGTCTTTAAGCTGACCTCGATAGATACGTTCGTCCTTCCACGTCAGCTTATAACAGGCAGCGACAGGAGTGTCTTCCGGATAATGCTCCAAGAGTTGCCGTTGTACATCATCTACGATACCGGCACTCAGGAATATACACATCGTACTGCGCGACCGAGCAAGCAGATGCAGCTTCTCACGGTCCGGCATCGGGGTACGTCCTTCACCGCGAGTGAGGATTATCGTTTGTACTTTCTCCGGGATGGTAAACTGACTCTTGAGTGCTGCGGCTGCGGCTTGGAACGAAGAGATTCCCGGAGTGATGTGGTACGACATCCCATGCTGATCGAATAGGGCCATCTGTTCTTGTATCGCTCCATAGATACATGGATCGCCCGTGTGCAGTCGTACGATTAGTTTCCCTTGGTCGTAGAACTCCTTCATAATATCAAACTGCTCCTCGAGACTCATAGACGCCGAGCTGCGTACTACGGCACCGGATTTGGCGTAGTAGGTCAGTTCGATGGGCACAAGGCTACCTGCGTAGAGGATTAAGTCGGCAGCTTCAAGGAAGTGCTTGCCTCTCACAGAGACGAGTTCGGGATCTCCAGGGCCTGCTCCTACTATCTCAATATGTCCGTGACGCAAAGCGTTGCGATCGATTGATAGAGCAAAGGTGAAGTCGTTCCCTTCGGATAGTTTTCCTTTTTGCTTTTCGAGCAATAGGAGACCCATTCCCGACGCTTTCAGTGCCGACGCTTCCGATACACTTGGTGAGGTAGTTACCGACTCCACTTTGGGAGAAGGGTTGGGTACCTCCACGTTTTCGAGTTCCTCTGCAGAGAATATCTGGAGGGGCACTTTTCTTTTTTCTGCAAACCCGAATAGGAGAGGCTCATCCTTTTTTAGCTCTATCGTTGCAATAGATGCTACCGACTCTATGGCAAAGCCTTTCGATGTGAGGGTCGACTCAATGTGCTCGGCTATCCCATCCGGTCGGCACAGCCTGCGGCATCCCATGCCAAGTCTCAACACTTTTGGGTGATAGTAGATTATGGGGATTGTACAGTCCGGATAGACGAAAGGGGTCACGGCGATGAGGAGGTCGAACTCCTCAAGCGGTATCTCCCGGTAAGTCCCGAATATCTGTACGTGAGATGGGGAAGTGCGTTCCAGATACTCTGTCCCTCTATCTCTGATATCTAAAAGAAGAGCAGTCCTACCTTTATTGACAAATGTCGTAAGGGGGCGATTGAAGTTATCGTCTGAAGACTTGGTAGCCCACTCATATTTACTTCCCAAGGTATCGAGAGCCCATAGCCCGCTGCCGTCACTTTTTGTGGATATGACCTCCTCTGCACCGAGGATCCGTGCGACACGGGTCGAGAGGTCATTTGCTCCTCCTATATGTCCCGACAGTACAGATACGACATACTTCCCGGCACTGTCTATATTGATGACGGCAGGGTCAGAGTGTTTGTCTTTAATGTGTGGGGCAATACTTCGGACGCATATCCCCATAGCTCCTATAAATATGAGAGCATCTACTGTGTCGAAGAGGGATGCTACGGTGTCTGCTATCGAAGAGATAGTGGTACAGCCCTCGACTTGCCCCTTGGTGTAGATGACGGCATTAGGGTACTCCCGCAGTATGGATTGCGCCACTCCGATGCTATCTTCCGATACGAGAATTATGGCAATACGAGAGGTATCGCTCTGTTTTATGATAAGGTTTGATGGCATGATACGTTATGGTTTTATAGCTTTCATTACATCTATGGGGTTGTGTCCGTCTACCTGGAGATGTATTTCGGGTTGCATTTGCAGGCGGTACAGTACCACTGCTTCTTCAAATAGGCGACGGCTTTCGTCGGAAACGGAGTTGAATACGATCGGAGCCCCTTTCGGCAGAAGAGGGTGCACTTTGCCCACAATCTCGTTCATACGACCGCCATGTCCGCCTATGAATACGGCATCCGGAAGAGGGTAGGGCGACAGGTCAATGTCCGCAAAGTCTCCATAGACCGCAGTGATTCCGGGGGTACCGAACTTACGGGCATTGAGATCCATTAGCCCGTTCCCTTCCTCACGGCGTTCGAAAGAGATGACGTTCAGGTGCGGGAACTGCAACTTCGCTTCTATGCTAACGGACCCTGTACAGAAACCTATGTCCCAGAACGTAGAAGCGTTTCGCAGGTCAAGCATTGCCAGTGAAACCAAGCGTATCGGCATCTTTGTTATCATCTTTGTCCGCCCATTGAGGAGGTGGAAGTCCCCTTCGGGAAGTCCCAGAGATCGCTGTCGCTTGTACTTGCGTCGAAGTATGATGTTGTTGGGGTATGCAAACTTTTGTGTCGGTATATCTTTCAGCTCATGCTCCGATACCCGTTCTTCCTCGCTGTTTCCCAGGAGTTCGCCCACTGTCATGGTGTAGTTGTCATAGCCATAGTAGAGCATCCGCTCTGCTATGGTCTGAGGTGTGTGTACACTCTTGTCGGTGAGTATGCCTATGGTTTCGTACCCGAGTATGAGAGCTTCATCGAACTTATCCCAAGGCCTTCCGGTCAGAGACACGATATGCATATCATGATATGGCATCAGAAGCCTGTGTGCCAGTAGTTGGAGCGAGTTGAAGTAAGGGAATACTTCCACCCTCCTCTCCGGCATCTCACGTAGGAGTGTATTGGCAAAGCCGTAGAACAACGGGTCGCCGGAGGCAAATACCACCACTTCATCATATCTCCGATACTCCGCCATTACGGCTGAGAGGGGTACGGTAATGGGTATCCATACGTGTCCTTTCGGGAGGTACGGCATCATGATTTCGTAGTGCCGCGCCCCTCCTGAGAATACCCGGTGCTCCTCTATGACTTTATTCACTCGGGGAGATAGGTGCTGTTCCCTATTGTCGTCTATTCCGATGACGTAAAACATACTATCGTACCTCAAAGATCACGTCCAGGTCTGAGCTGAACAGCGTCATCAAACGACAGGATCGAATTGACAAGTGTCGCTGCGAGATTACTTCCGCCCTTCCGCCCATCCACTATGAGTTTGGGTACCTCTACGAAGGGTTTGACCATGTGTTTGGACTCTCTCACATTGACAAAGCCGACAGGAGCGGCAATGATCCCGGAAGGCTTTGCTTTCCCTCGCCTGATGAGATCACAAAGCTCCATAAGGGCAGTGGGAGCATTCCCAAATACGAAGAGCGCATCCGGATGCTCCTCTACCGCAAGGCGTATCCCTGCTTGAGTACGTGTGATACCTTTGCTCTTCGCCATCTCAGCTACGCGAGGGTCGTGTAGGTAGCACATCGCCTCGATACCCATGCGTTCGAGTGCACCTTTACGGATACCGGAGGTCACCATAGTCACATCGCTGATGATATGTTTCAGTCCTCCCGATACGAATGCCTCGTGGAGAGCTTCGACTGCACCCTCATCGACTTGAAGGATATTCTCCATGTCGAAGTCCGCTGTGGTATGGATGGCATGGAGGAGTGCCCACTTCTTGCCCAGAGGGATGTCTCTTTTCTTCAACTCACTGTCTATCGTGCGGAAGCTCTTTATCATAATCTCTTGGCCGATCTTATCAGCTTCCACGTTCTCTTCGTTATAGTAGCCCCGCGGGGTTACGATCTTATGTTCAGGAGATATGTACGTCTGCGAGTTACCGATGATCACGACGGTAAACATGTCCGTGTCCGTCGGGTCGAACTCCCCGAGGGTGGTCACCGTGATGGACTGTTCCTCTCTCCCGGCCTGGCGGACATAGCCCACGGGGGTCTCGGGACTGCGCTCTTGGAGGAATAGTTCCCGGAGGCGGTGCAGCTGCCAGTAGCGTCCTACGCTGCGTGGATTGTAGATGGCGGTGACAAAGTCTGCTTGTGCAGCTGCCACGATGCGCTTCTCAATCTTTTCCCACGGTGTCAATAGATCTGACATAGAGATGACACAGAAGTCGTGTCCCATCGGAGCCCCGAGGAGGGAGGCTGCCTTCTGAAATGCACTTATCCCCGGCAGCGTTATCACTTCTATATCGCTACTACGCTCGTCTTTCATCTCCATGATAAGGGGAGCCATCCCATATATGCCTGCATCTCCCGAACTGATGACGCAGACTGCTTTCCCTTTGTCTGCGTAGCGGAACGCTTCCTCTGCACGCTCTCTCTCCTTCTTCATCCCGGTGTCGATGCAGAGAGCATCGGGCTTGATCAGACCTTCTATAAATGTGAAGTAATACTTGTATCCGACGATCACATCCGATGCCGCAATAGCCTCAAATACCGCTGGAGTAATATCTTCCTTACCACCGGGTCCGAGCCCGGCTATTATTATTTTTCCTTTTCCCATATATTACATTGTGGTTGTTATCTTACAAAGATAACTATTGTCCCTCTATTAGAGAAGCAAATAGGTATAATGTGACCTCTGAGCACCGACAATGTTACTTCTCGACGGTACGTTTACGGCAAGTCGGTACAATATCGCGGGATAGATCTCTCCACTGAGCAGGTATAAACTTCCTAATATCAGGAAGCGAATAGACGGTACGATCGTTACAGATTGCAGTATGTCCGATATAAACTTCCTAATGTCCGGAGGCAGAACGGTCTTCAGGGGCGGGAAATTAAAGATCCGCCCCTGAAAGTTACTTTTCCGCCCCTGAAAATTAAAAATCAGCCCCTGAACTCCAGGTCAGATGCGGTAGAAGCAAACTTTTTTATGCAGTGTATTCCCTTTCCTTTCGTGATCACTGGGTTATTTAGCGGTAGAGAGGAGCCCAAGATGGCAGGCTTTCTCGGAGAGAGAGTATAGTGAAAATAGGAGGTAAGCCGCCTTCATGGGGCCTGGAGTTGTACTCTCTTTGTAGACGGGTATAGAAAGATCCCCATCGAAGTAGGCTTGTTGCCATACTTCGATGGGGATCTTGATGGTATTGGTTGGGCTTGCACCCTCGGTATCAATAGAATCTCGTGCGAGTATCTTCTACATCTGTCTTCAACACGAGGCTTTGCAGTGCACGCGAACGTACGATGTTCTGACGGGCAAGAGTCATAGAGTTGCGTATCTCTATCTCGGCAATCTTTTCGGGATCATCTACTCTGTTGATCACAGAGACGAGATAAACACCTGCATTTCCCTTTACAGGGACAAGGGTATTGAGCGGAGCATACACTGCAACAGCGTTAAGTGCAGGCTCAAATCCTATACCGAGGAGACGATTGCTATCGAACTTGACGAAGTTCACAGAGTCAACCTGAGCATCTATCGCTTGGGCATACGCTTCGAGAGAAGAGTAGTTCGCTGCCTTCAAGTCCTCATAGAGCTTGTCTACCTTCGCAAGGTTGCGTACGATAGGTTCGATCTGTTCGCGGGCGTCATCCACTGAGAGGTAGCCTCTCGGTATGACCTTCTTTACCACAGCTACGACAAACTTGTCGCCGCATTCCTTAATTTCAGAGACTGCATCCTTTTTGTTTTCAAGAGACCAGCGTACAAGCTCGCGACTCTGTTCGATGTTCTGTGCTACCGCTGGCTGACTTCCATACACAGGAACCTCTCTCATGACCTGGAAGCCTGCGGTTACAGATGCCGTGTCGATAGCAGCTGCCGTCTTGTTCTTTGCTAAGAATGCACTGAGTTCATTATAGATCTGTGCGTGCGTCTTAGAGCTTGCAGTTGCTTTCTTAGTGACATATGCAACATTGTATTTCTTCACGGGGGCAGTCGCTTTCTCTACAAGGATGATGTGCTCCCCGTATTGAGACTTATGCTTGAACGGAGCCCCTACGGTCGCAGTAAAGAGAACGTCTCTAAAGTCGTTGCCAAGATAACGTCCGGCTGCGAGCTCGGTAAGCCATCCTATCTCACCGCCATTCTTTGATGAGTAGTTGTCCACAGAATGTTCGGCGGCAACAGTTCCGAAAGAATCAGGAGTAGCCTTGACAATAGCAAGGAGACTGTCTACCTTTGATGCATCGGCTTCATTGGCTGAAAGCATTATGTGGCGCACGAAGAGCGAGTCCGGTGCTACTTTGGTGCCTACGAGCTTAGCAACGCTAAATGTATTGTCTTCAGTAGCAATAGGAGATATATAGCCGACTTCCGCAGTCTGCAACTGTGTTGCAAGGTCTCCGATGAAGCCCGCACTCTGGAAGAAGTTGAGTGGCATATAGGCATCGATAGCCTCTTCATCCGAAAATTCCGAGACAACATCGGTCGGATTTTGACCTTCTTCCAGTTCTGTACGTGCAGTCTCTATATCTTGACGGGTCTGTGCAATGTCTTCTTGCGATGGAACGATTGGAGCATATACGACATCGACAAGGCGACTTTCTTCGGTCTTGAATGCTTCTTTATGGCCCTCGTAGAACTTCTTGATGGCAGCTTGATCGATAGTTACGATGCTGTCAGGCATAGTTGTCGCACGTTGAGCCACGAGGGCGAAGTCTGCAGTACTGCCGGTGGCTATCGCTTGGTCTATCATCTCGAGCTTATTTGTCGTAACCGCTTTTGCAATAAGTGTAGTAAACTTCTCGCTCAGACGCAGATCTCGCACGTTGTTTTCCATCATAAGCCATACGTTTCTCATCTGTAAAGCATTTGCTCTTTGCTCGACCGGATAAGATTCGATCTGCTTTGTTGATATATTCTTTAGGAATGTTGCGAGTGCAGTTTTATCGAAAACCCCTGTCTCGGGATTGACAAAGAATGGAGACTGAAGTACTACCGGTGAGATGAAGTCCCCCTGAACGAGGTCATAGACTTCGGCGGGAGTCACCTTAAGACCGAGCTTTTCTGTCTCAGCGTACAGTACATGTTCAGCAACGATTGAGTTATAAACTTGGTTGCGAAGCTGAGTCATTTCTGCATCAGATAGGTTAGAGTTGCCGGTCTGCATACGATACATCTCCATCGTTTGCTCCACGCGGTCGTTGTACTCATTGATCTTGATATCCTTACCATCTATTGAGATGGCATTCATTTGCGAGTCTCTAAAGAGGGTGCTTCCCTGTTGGAGGAAGTCTCCTAATAGGAACGCCGCAAGCGCGACCCCAATGAAACCGACAAGGAGTCCGGCGCGATTTCTGATTTTTTCTAATGTTGCCATATATATGATTATAATTTATTCCGGTGTCAATACAGTCCTTCGAGGGTGCGAAGTTAGTAAGAATTAAGGTTATATACAATATAGTAACGACACAAGTTGCTTCTCCTCTCCTTAATATCCTACTTCATCGCTCGAGGTGTGGATAAAAATCTGCTGTAAGTGCCGCAAACTCCTCACTGTAAATATGCCTCCGGCATTCGATGATAAGGCGTTCGAGCGTCACGGTTGCCGGACATTCCTGTTGCCAAGTTGCAATAATTCGCTTGAGACTGCTCGATGGGGTGGGATAGATGTGGAGCACTTTATGTAGGTGCAGTCCGACCTCTTCAGCGGCGTGTGCAAATGTCGTGAACGTACTTACTGCACTTATGAGGGTAATAGTGCCACCTCGGTTGAGCATCTTTGCGGCTCTCTTGAAAAGGATATCGGGAGACAGCCCTCCTATGTGCCGTGCCCGGTTGCGTCTTTCACCCTCCGCACTGTGAGTGGAAGTGAAAAAGGGTGGATTACTTACGATAAGGTCGAAGCCCTCCACGGGATCGAATTCCTTCTCGAAGTCGGTGTGACAGACCTCGATCCTACCCATAAATATCGACTCTTCTATACTGCGTCGAGACTCTTTTACCGAAGCTTCATCCACCTCTACGCATACGACGTGAGCATCAGGCAGGCGTTGCGCAAGCATCATCCCTACCAACCCCGTCCCACTTCCTATGTCGAGTATGCGAGGATTAGGCAGGTTCGGTAGGTCTGTGCAAGCTCCTAAAAGTACGCCGTCGGTACCAACCTTCATCGCACTCTCCTGTTGGTGTACATGGAAGTGCTTGAATGCAAAAGGTTCGTACCGACGCATGGTATATATAATACGGTGCAGTGTGAGACTATTGCCTGCCGGCACGCTTCCGATCCGTCTCGCTGAGGAGTATCTTACGCATCCTCATGCTCTTGGGAGTCACTTCGAGGTACTCATCTGCCTTGATGTACTCGAGGGCATCTTCGAGAGAGAAGAGTATCGGTGGCGCAAGGGCTACTTTGTCATCGCTACCGGAGGCACGCATATTTGTGAGCTTTTTGCTCTTACATACGTTTACTGATAGGTCTCCCTCCTTGGAGTGCTCGCCCACGACTTGCCCTTCGTAGACCTCATCTTGCGGATAGATGAAGAAGCGTCCTCTACTCTGGAGGTTGTTCAGTGCGTATGCATATGCCGGCCCTGTCTCAAGAGCAATGATCGAACCATTATTACGCATATCCATATCTCCCTTCCAGGGCGCGAACTCAAGGAAACGGTGTGCCAGAATTGCTTCGCCCGCTGAGAGGGTAAGTGCAGCATTGTTGAGACCTATGATACCACGAGATGGGATGGTGAACTTGAGGAATATCCGATCGTTCTTGCTTTCCATCATGGTCATTTCACCTTTTCGGCGTGTCACGATGTCGATGATCTTGCTTGAGTATTCCTCAGGGACATTTACCGTTAGCTCTTCTATCGGTTCGCAGATCTGGCCATCTATTTCCTTACGTATGACTTGTGGCTGCCCTACTTGCAGCTCATAGCCCTCTCTACGCATGGTCTCGATGAGCACCGAGAGGTGAAGCACGCCACGCCCATATACGAGCCAGGAGTCGGCGGAGTCGGTCGTTTCGACACGCAGAGCCAGGTTCTTGTCGAGCTCTTTCATCAAGCGATCGTAGATGTGTCGCGAGGTGACGAACTTCCCTTCCTTGCCATAGAAGGGCGAATTATTGATTGTGAAGAGCATACTCATCGTAGGCTCATCTATCGCTATGCTGGGGAGTGCTTCCGGAGTATCGATATCGCAGATTGTATCTCCTATCTCAAAGCCATCAAGACCTACGACGGCGCAGATGTCGCCACTGGATACTTCACCCACTTTCTTACGACCAAGTCCCTCGAAGATATGGAGCTCCTTGATCCTGCATTTCTGTTGTCCTCCGTTGCGTTTCATGAGGAGGACGTCTGTATTTTCCCTAAGTGTCCCACGGTGTATACGCCCCACGGCTATACGTCCCAGGTAAGAGGAGTAGTCGAGAGAAGTGATGAGCATCTGTGCTGCACCCTCGATTGTCTCCGGCTCCGGTATGTACTTGATGATGGCATCGAGGAGGGGGGTGATGTCTGCGGTAGGCTTAGTCCAGTCGTCCGACATCCATCCCTCCTTGGCTGAGCCAAAGAATGTAGGGAAGTCGAGCTGCTCCTCGGTGGCTTCCAGGTTGAACATCAGATCGAATACCATCTCCTGCACTTCTTCAGGCCGACAGTTGGGCTTGTCTACCTTATTCACTACGACGATCGGTTTTAGTCCCATGTCGATGGCTTTGCCGAGGACGAACCTCGTCTGTGGCATCGGGCCTTCGAACGCATCGACGAGGAGGAGGCAGCCGTCTGCCATATTGAGCACCCGCTCTACCTCTCCTCCGAAGTCTGCGTGCCCTGGAGTGTCTATGATGTTTATCTTGTAGTCCTTGTATTGTATCGACACATTCTTCGAGAGAATGGTGATGCCACGCTCTCGTTCGAGGTCGTTGCTGTCGAGAAGTTGCTCCGGCATCTCCTTTTCGTCACGAAAAAGCTTGCCTGCCTGGAGCATTCTATCCACGAGCGACGTCTTGCCGTGGTCTACGTGTGCTATGATAGCTATGTTTCTAATCTTTTGCATCAAAGTCTGAGTTGTAGTAGATAAATGTGTGGTGCAAATTTACGCATTATCTATTTACGATGTTCGCTCGATGTTTGTTCGGAGGGAATGGGCAATTCTTTGCCACGAGGGAGCGACGGTAAGCGGTCGCCCTTATCCGAGGTATAGCCCGGGTGTTGCATCCTTGTCGGGCAGAGGTCGGCTCTCCCCACCCTCACGGGACATTCTGAGCGGAATGGAAAGTACAGAGGACCCCGGACTAAAATTAGTCTTTCCCGTATCGGAAGTTGTTTTCAGCCGTGGAAAACTAACTTTCCGCAGTTGAAAACCAATAATCAGGGGCTGAAAGTTACTTCTCAGCCCCTGATTGCCACTTCATATCCTATAATCCATAAGTTGGCAATCGCTTCCGAAGAGGGCCATCTCGCACTACCGACAAGATCGCCCATAATCGTAAGACAGGAGAGGGTACGTAGAGGTATTGCCGTGTGCGTTACCACTGTGCCGTATCGTTGCATCCTCTCGTCGAGATGCTCGCTCAAGGAATAAATAGGTGCGGGATGTGCTAATTGAGGCATTATATTTAAATTTGTATCTGGAATCCAACAATATGTCGTAGAATATGGCTGAACCGATACTTTCCATGGATGGAGTGACGCTCCGTAGGGATGAGAACATCATCTTGTCCGGAGCGAAGTTTGATATATACCCCGGTGAGTTCGTCTACCTCATCGGAAAAGTGGGGGCGGGCAAGTCCACCCTTATCAAGTCTATATACGCAGATGTCCCGGTATGTGAGGGAGAAGCCCGCTTTATGGACTATGACCTTAGGCGCATCAAGCGCAAGAAGATTCCCTACCTGAGGCGCAACCTCGGTGTCATCTTTCAGGACTTTCAGCTCCTGCCAGACAGATCTGTGTACAAGAATCTGGAGTTTGTGCTCCGTGCCACCGGGTGGAAGGACAGGCGAGAGATAGACCAACGGATCAAGACAGTACTTGAAAGAGTAGGGATGGAGAGCAAGGGATACAAGATGCCTCACGAACTATCGGGCGGAGAGCAGCAACGTGTCGTGATTTCTCGTGCGCTCCTGAACACTCCGGGACTTATCATGGCGGATGAGCCGACCGGGAACCTCGACCCCGAGACGAGCGAACAGATCATGACCTTGCTCAGAGAGATTGCGGGCAGTGGTACAGCTGTCCTCATGAGTACGCACAACTATGCTTTGGTGCAGAAGTACCCTTCGCGCATACTTAAGATAGAGGGCGGCAGGATGATCGAGATGCAGGTAAGAGTAGAATAGAACCATTTCACAATAAAAGGGGAAAAGATTGATGTTGATAATGAAGTTTGGGGGGACCTCCGTGGGCTCTCCCGAAAGGATAAGAGAGGTAGGACGACTCATATCTGACGATAGACGCAAGATTGTCGTACTCTCGGCTATGGGTGGAGTCACCAACATCCTCGTGGAGATATGCGAGCATTTCAGGAGCCGCAACCCGCAAGGGGCTCTCGCTGTCGTAGCCTCTCTGTACGAACGTTATGCAGGAGTCATCCGTGATCTATATGAGCGTGAGGAGCACAGGGCGCAGGTGATGGAGTTCGTATCGGAAAAGATGAGATACATAGAGGGTTTCAAGGATGAGCGGTTCACTGACTTCGAGGAGAAGTGTGTGCTTGCTCTCGGCGAATTGATCTCTACCGAGATGATGAAGGTGCACCTCAAGGAGTGTGGCGTAGAGGCTATCAAGCTGAATGCTCTCGACTTCATGGTGACCAATAAGTATGGAGAGCCGGACTTCGACCGCATCACGCAAAAGGTAAAAGCCCTACTCTCGCACCATCCTACCGCATCTCTCTTCCTTACCGAGGGGTACATCTGTCGCAATGCCTACGCTGAGGTGGACAATCTCAAGCGTGGAGGGAGCGACTATACCGCATCTATCCTCGGGGCTTGTGTGGACGCCTCGGAGGTACAGATATGGACGGACATCGATGGGATGCACAATAATGACCCCCGTATCGTAGAGGGGACTACGCCGGTACGTAACCTGCACTTCGATGAAGCCGCAGAGCTTGCATACTTCGGTGCGAAGATCCTGCACCCGACTTGTATCCTGCCTGCGAAGATGCAGAATATTCCCGTGCGGCTTCTGTACACCATGGATCCGACGGCCCCGGGTACGCTGATCTCCAATATCATTGATCCCGGAAAGATCAAGGCAGTGGCGGTCAAAGATGGTATCACTGCAATCAAGGTGCTGAGTACACGAATGTTCCTGGCTCATGGGTTCTTGCGCAGGACTTTTGAGGTCTTCGAGAGACATCAGACTGCAATAGACCTCGTGACTACTTCGGAAGTGGCAGTGACGGTAGCGATAGATAACCTGAACAGACTCGAGGAGATCCTGTCGGAGTTGAAGAGATTTGCAACGGTTTCGATAGACGGTAATATGTCGATAATATGTATCGCTGGTGACCTTAACTGGAAAAACGTGAGGTTTGAGTCTGCCATCGTCGAAGCCCTTCAGGATATTCCTGTCCGTATGATCTCTTATGGGGGATCGAATCACAATGTCTCTGTACTCGTCCGGACGGAAGACAAGGAGGAGGCACTGCGGCAATTGAGCAAACACCTCTTCGGTGCGAAAGCATAAATGGCATGAACGCATGAAAGAGAGAGGTGTAGTCGGTACCTGGTGGTATGCCATGCGCCCCCATACTTTAGGGGCTTCGGTGGCTCCTCTGATTATAGTTGCCGGTGCACTGATAGCGGAGGGAGCGTTTGAGTTCTTCCCTTACCTCCTCTGTCTTATTGTAGCTTTGAGTGCACAGATAGCGTCCAACATAGCGAATGATTACTTCGATCACAAAAGCGGAAAGGATACGGAGCGTAGGATCGGCTTCGAGCGACTACTGTCTCAAGGGATAGTAACTCCGCAAGCAATGCTTGTGGCTCTTGCGATTGCCGTGACGATATGTGCTACGGCCGGGCTACTTCTGGTGTGGATGAAGGGATGGGTATTGTTGCTTATCGGTATAGCGACGATACTCGGTGTATTTGCGTATTCATCGGGTCCCTATCCTTTGTCTCACCATGGCTATGGAGACTTGGCAGTAGTACTATTCTTCGGGCTTGTGCCTGTGCTTGGTAGTTACTATGCCATTGCGGGGATGCCTCCCCTCTATCTCGTGCCGCTTGCTCTCGGTATAGGTATGTGGGAGAGCAATATCCTGGTAGTCAATAACTATCGTGATTATGATGAGGATATGGTGAGCGGGAAGGGGACTTTAATAGTGCGTATGGGGAGACGCTCGGGACCGTTTTTGTACCTTTTCAATGCCATGGTCGCCCTCTTCTCCTTTATCGCAGGGCTGATGACTCAAGGTAGTGTGTGGGGAGCGATTGTCAGTGCAATCGTGCTGGTCTTCCTTTATTTCATCGGTACGTATGCTATCTATACAATAAAAGGACGGCGTCTCAACTCGGTACTTGCGTATACCGGTAAGGTCGCCGTCCTTTCTGCTTTGTTTCTTTTCCTCTCTCTTGTCTTCTGATTATAGTATCCGAGAGATTTCTTCTACCTCAAAACCGTTGATGAAGTCGCTTACTTGTACCCTTCGCTTCGAGGGAAGTTGAATGGATTGTAGCTCTACGATGCCGTCTTGTGTCCCTACCAAGAGCCGGTTCTCATACTTCCGGACGATGCCGGGAGGTATATCTTGACTTCCCGTGTACGGCTTTGTTTCGAAGACTTTTACCTCAATCATACTTCCGTCTTGCATTTGCCACTGCGAAATAGCCGTAGGGTAGGGCGACATCGCTCGCACACGCAGCAGGATCTCTTGGGCCGTGGAGGTCGAGAAGTGCAGGATACGATCTTCCTTGAATATCTTGGGAGCGAAGGGAAGTTCTCTTCCTGCTTCGATTTTCTCTGCTTGCGTCACTGTCGGGACTATATCGTGAGAAGCGATGAGATCGATAGTGCGCAGGACAAGTTCACCTCCCGATATCATAAGCTTATCGTGAAGTGTCCCGGCATCATCGGTATCGCAGATCTCTACTTCATCGTACATCAGTATATTTCCCGTATCAATCTCCTCATCGAGTAAGAATGTGGTGACACCCGTTACCATCTCTCCATTCAATATGGCGTGCTGAATTGGTGCGGCTCCTCGGTACTTCGGTAGCAAAGATGCATGCAGGTTGAATGTCCCTTTGGGAGGCATTGCCCATACTTCTTTGGGAAGCATACGGAACGCAACCACTATGAAGAGATCTGCTTCTATGGCTTTTAGTGTGTCGAGAAACGTCGGATCTTTTAGTTTTTCGGGTTGCAGCACAGGAAGTCCCTGCTCTATGGCATAACTCTTCACGGAGGAGGGTTGCAGCTTATGCCCTCTCCCGGCAGGCTTATCCGGCATTGTCACCACGGTTGCTACGTCATGTCCGTGCTCGACTATCGTCTTGAGAATATATGTGGCAAAGTCCGGTGTACCGAGGAATACTATCTTCGGACGTTTGTGTTCGGTCATGTTCATATAGTTTGTATATCAGTCACCATTGAAGTTGGTGATAAGTACATTTCGATAAGTATTAAAGATGTTGGACTTGGATACAAAGCCCAAGTACTTCCCCTCGGGATCGACAACGGGAAGATTCCATGCATTGACTTGATCAAATATATCCATTACCTCCTCCATATTCATATCCGAAACGATCTTTGCGGGTGGCGAAACCATAAACTTCGATACTTTGAAGCGATCGTACAGCTCCGAGCGAAACATGATGTTGCGGATATTGTCGAGCATTACTATACCCATAATCTTTCCTTCTGTATCAATGACAGGAAAGATATTGCGTTGGCTTTCGCTGAAAACGTGTACCATGTCGCCCAAGGTCATATTCGGAGATAGGGGACTAAAGTTATTCTCTATCACATTGTCTACTTGCATCAATGTCAATACAGCCTTATCCTTATGATGGGTAAGGAGTTTGCCCTTCTCCGCAAGACGGAGCGAGTATATACTGTGAGGAAGAAAAATCTTGATCGTTGCGTACGAACTGATAGAAACAAGCAACAATGGCAAAAAGAGAGCGTAACTTCCCGTCAGTTCTGCTATAAGAAATGTACCTGTAAGTGGAGCATGCATGACCCCCGCCATGATACCTGCCATCCCCATGAGTGCGAAGTTTTTTGTCGGCAGATAGGGAGCAAAGTCTACCATTCCGACCAGATATGAAAATAAGAATCCGACAAGCGATCCTATGAATAGGGAGGGCGCAAATACTCCACCGCACCCTCCGCCGGAGTTTGTCGCTACCGTTGCAAAAACCTTTGCCAAGATGCTTAAGAGAATAAAGGTAGGGAAGATATATGCGGCGTCACCTAAAAGAGAAAAAAGGGACCCTTCCATTATGTCTCCCGGATTCCCGTCGATGAGGCTACTGATTGTATCGTATCCTTCACCGTAAAGAGGCGGAAGGATAAAGATAAATGTGCTGAGGATCAACGCAGAGACGATGTACCGATTCCGGTACTTGATAATTCCTTTGAGTCTCTTCTCCAGTGAGAAGGATATCTTTGTGAAGTAAAGAGACGTGAGTCCGCAGAGCACACCTAGTATAAGTACCCAAGGTATTCGGTCAAGAGTGAAGCTTTCTGACATATTAAAGGCAAACATAGCATCCGTCCCGAAGAAGAGATATGCCATAGTTGCCCCTGTGACCGATGATATAAGAAGTGGAAGGACTGACGTTAGTGTGAGGTCGAGCATCAGTACTTCTATGACAAAGATAAGACCTGTGATAGGTGCTTTGAAGATACCGGACACTGCCCCTGCCGCACCGCAGCCAACGAGCAACATAAGATTCTTTTGCTCAAGACGGAAAAGCCTCCCTATATTACTCCCTATTGCCGAACCCGTCAATACAATAGGAGACTCTGCTCCTACCGATCCCCCCATGCCAATGGTTACGGACGAAGCGACAAGAGATGTCCACATATTGTGTGGCTTAATCCTACTTTTGCGTTGGGAAAGCGCATAAAGAATCTTGGTTACCCCATGGCTTATATCATCTTTGACGATATAACGGACAAACAGTCCGGCAAGGAGAACACCGACAACAGGGAAAATGAGGTACCCCCAGTCGAGATTTCCCCATATAAGAAGTGACGTGGCGTAGCCTTGGATCAGATGTATCGCTCCTTTGAGTAGGGCGGCAACCATAGCACAAGCTACCCCGATGATCAGACTTAATATACTTATGAATACCGGCTCCTTGATATTTTCTTCGCGCCAGCGCAAAAACTTGAAAAAGAGTTCTTGATCAAATATCTTCATGTCCTCACCCTCTTGGGTTATCTTATCAAAATGAATGTGCCGTCTGCGTTAATTTTTATGATCTTTGACGCTTTGCGCTGACGGGGATCTTCTTGTCTGTACTTGACGATATAGTCTACTGCATTCAGGATCTCTTGGGAGATTTCGTTGAAAGAGGCGGCAGTTGTTTCTCCAGATATATTAGCAGAGGTGGAGACTATCGGTCTTTTGAATCGTTGGCATAGCATCTTACAAAACGGATCATCGCAAATCCGAATACCCGCACTGCCATCCTCTGCCAGGAGATTAGGGGCAAGACCCCTTACGTTTGGGTAAATGATTGTAAGAGGTTCCGTAGCGAGGTCAGTGAGATCATACGCAATCTCCGGCACTTCTTCCATTAAACTCTGGAGCTTTGCATTGCTATCTATGATACTTATTAGGGCCTTGGCATCGCTTCTTTTCTTTATTTCATAGATCTTTTGTACGGCATTTGTGTCTGTCGCATCGCACCCGATACCCCAAATAGTATCGGTCGGGTAGAGTATTATTCCGCCTTGCTGCAACGTTTTTAGGGCCGTGTCCAAATCATCTTTGGAGTAAATCTCTCTCTCTTTTTCTATACTCATAAGTGGTTTTATATCTATGCAAGCGATTGTATCAGAAACGGCTTGTCGACCCTCCCCCTCCCGATCGCCCTCCTCCCCAAGAGCCACCACCAAAAGAACCGCTTCTGCCTCCACCGAATGATCCACCTCCGAAGGTAGTGTATCCGGGTTGAGTGCTACGTCTACGTATTTTCGACTCGGTTAGATGACAGTTGAGGCACTTGTAGTGTACCTTTTCTTTGTTTAAGGATATCGTTTCTATTTTGATCCTTTTTAGAGTTTTCCCACCACAGGCACTACAAGTCTCGTAGCCCGATATGATATTATTCTTTGATGTTACCTCTTGGTAGCCACAATTGTCGCAGTAGGCTGCGAAAAAGCGCCGGCTGTTTATTTTATTTTCTATCTGTTCGACCGGAGAAAGGAAGCTATTGACACTGTCGTTTTCGTATATCCTGACCGATCCTGCCATACCACATTTCGGACAGTTGTGCACCTGTTTGATGATAGCCTTTCGTTTATAGCTTAGCCAGATTAAGTATAAGATCAGTGCAACGGGCGATAAGATAAAGAACAGACACCCGGCATTGAAATTCAAGACCCCGCTTTTGAGGAACGAATGTTGCTCGAGGGGAGTCTTCTTCTTTAACCCTCCTTGTGTCAAAAAGATAGATAAGGCCAGTATAATCACCGAAAAGATGAAGTAAATGAGGAGCAAAGTCCCCATATAACTTTCCAATTCATCATTTTGCCACTCTGCAAAGCCGCTACTGTCATACCCCTCAATGAGATACTTCTCTACGGCTTGCACACCTGCCAGTATACCGATGCCCTCGTCCCCTTCCTTGATACGGGGGATCATTTCATCCTGCGTTATCTTATATGTTAACGCATCCGGGAGTACGCCTTCCAGGCCATACCCTGTCTCAAAGCGTATCAGTCGTCCCGTCTTTTCGTAAACATAAAGGATAAGCAACCCGTTGTCTTGCTTTGCTTTCCCTATACCCCATAGATCGAATAGCTTATTCGAGAATCCTTCCGGATCGTCATCTTTGATGGCCGGTAGTATCACTACCGCTATCTCTACGCCTTGGGTTGCTCTAATCTTCCCGATCAATTCATTGATGGCACGGGTATCCTCTGCCGAAAGTCGGTGTGTAGGGTCGGAGACAAACTGACTCGAGTCTCCCAACTGTACGTTGGGGACCATCTCAGGAGTATACTCTTCGGCATACGACCATGCTATCCCGCCTATCAAGAATAGGATGGTAAGGGCAATCTTTCCGAACAACTTGCAGGACTTGGGCTTATATGTCATCGTCTTTGTCAGAACTCTACCGTCGGAGCTACCTCACTGCCGGCTTGGGCTTCGAAGTACGGTTTTTGAGAAAATCCGGTCATCCCGGCGATTATATTACGTGGGAATGCGCGTACATAGGTATTGTAGGTACGGGCCTCTTCATTAAATCTATTGCGCTCTACCGCAATACGGTTTTCTGTCCCCTCCAACTGTACCTGCAACATATTGAAACTTTCGTTGGCTTTTAGGTCAGGATACCTCTCGACTGTTACCATAAGTTTGCCCAGGGCTTGGGATATTTCACCCTGAGCTGCCATATATTGTTGCATTGCTTCCGGGGTAAGCTTTTCGGGATCTACTTTTATCTGTGTCGCATTAGCACGAGCTTGTATTACCTTTTCGAGCGTTTCACTCTCGTGAGCTGCATATCCCTTCACTGTGTTTACGAGATTAGGGATGAGGTCTGCCCGACGTTGGTACTGGTTTTCTACCTGTCCCCAAGATGTTTTTACCTTTTCATCAAGCTCAACCATACCGTTGTAGCTTTTGATACCGTAGGAAAGGGCCATAAGTCCAACGACTATGACAATAATAATGGTTATAAATGTACCTTTACTTTTCATATTTCTATTCTTTTAGTTTAACTATTATTGTTCCAGTTTGAATGGGATGATGATCTCGTCTCTTTCTATTTTCCTGTTGCAATATCTGCAATGCAGTATCCCTTTGTGCCGGTCGATGACGTTGAACTTACTCTGCATCGGTTCATTGTTTGATATACACTTAGGGTTGGTACACTGTACTATCCCTGTGATTTCATCCGGAAGTATTGTTTGTATCTTCTCTACGACACGATACTCCTTGATGACATTGATGACCACTTGTGGGGTTACGAGTGCGAGTTTATTCACTTCGTCTTGAGTGAAGTGCTTGTCTTCTACCTTTATCAAGCCCTTCTTTCCGAGTTTTTTGCTTGCAAAGTTCTGCCCTATTGTTATAGGTAGCTCCAGGCGATCCAGGCCAAGGAGCTGTACCACCTTCATAAGTTTGTCGACCGGGATATGATCTATCACCGACCCATTGCATATTGCTGGCACCTGGAGTGCGCCTTGTTCGACCTTTGGCATACGATGTATATGAGTTTGGGAGATGAACGACTGAGGGTTATTGAGCCACGGAGGGAATTGCGATACCGAGAGCTCTGCATATTAGAGCCTCACGTATGTAAAGTCCGTTGCGGGCCTGTGTGAAGTAGTAAGCGTGCGGAGTGTCATCCACATCGTAAGTTATCTCATTGACCCTTGGGAGGGGGTGCAGTACTTTCATATTCTCTTTGGCATTGACGAGCATATCTGCACTGAGGATAAATGCGTTCTTGATCGCCTCATAGTCCTCATCGTCGGTAAATCTCTCGCGCTGCACACGAGTCATATATATAATGTCGCTTTGGGCTATTACCTCTTCTGAGAGTTTGTCTGAGCAGGAGTAGGGGATCCCGTGCTCGGTACAGTACTCGGTATATTCCCTTGGCAAGCTGAGAGCTTGTGGAGCCACGAAGTGAAATGTGGGGGAGAAGTGGCTCATCCCTTCGATGAGGGAGTGCACCGTCCTACCATATTTGAGGTCCCCCACCATAGTGATGTTGAGCCCCTCAAGCGTCCCTTGTGTCTTCCTGATGGAGTAGAGGTCGAGCATTGTCTGCGAAGGGTGTTGGTTGGCCCCATCCCCGGCATTGATAATAGGCACATCTGTCACCTCCGAAGCATATCTCGCAGCACCTTCGAGATAGTGCCTCATCACTATGAGATCCGCGTAGTTGGACACCATGAGTATGGTATCCTTGAGGCTTTCTCCCTTTGCGGAGCTTGTCGTCTTGGCGTCAGTGAAGCCGATTACTCTACCACGCAGGCGATTGACTGCGGTCTCGAAGCTAAGTCTTGTACGTGTCGAGGGCTCGAAGAATAGGGTTGCCACTACCTTTCCTTGGAGATAGTCGCAGTCGGGATACTTCTCGAAGTGCTCCGCTTCGTCAAGGAGGCGTACGATTTCCTCTGCTGACAGTTGGTCGATCGAATAGAGACTTTTGATATTCATATATGCTATGTGAACATTGTGTGATGACAAGTTAATACAAATATAGGTATTAGCATTTATATAATATGTGTATTCCCGCCT
>JBHBLB010000036.1:0-10793 GCA_041791495.1 Porphyromonas sp. | reverse complement strand
GTTCGCTTGAGTTGCTTGGCATCAAGGAGGTACTCTCTAAAGCCTTGACAGAGCTCTATGGTCACATCTCCAAAGGTGCAATGTCCTTGCACATAGTTGTAGAAGTGTTGGTAGACGATACGCCACTTTTGGTCTTTCTTCCGGCACATCTTCAGAAAGTAGGCAAGGAAGTCGGTTTTCATCTTGGTTCTATCAAGGAAGCCGAACTGTTCATTGATGAGCGACTGAACACGAATACAGCGGATAGCCTCAGCTTTGTTCAGCATATCATTGTTGAACGAACGCTCCATCTCATTCTTGGGGTGGGCATATAGATAGATGCCCAAATACTCCCGTCTTGTCATTTGCATTGTCTCGGGATTACGGATAGCCGGATAGTAGTCCAAATAAAGCGAGATCCTTCCGCTATCATACAATCGCTGTCTCAACGTTACTTTCGTACATGTATGTCTCATACCTCTATTGATTAGTGGGTGATACTTATTATTTGTCAGCAAAGGAAATCAGTGTTCTTTCGGTGGGATAAAGCACCGAGAAATAACTTATCGAATGATGCTTGGTGCTTGTAATGCTTCATCAAGTTCACGTTGGGAGATGAGGATATTACGCCCTTGCTTCACCTTCGGTATGTTATGTTGCTTGGTATAGTGGTAGAGTTGGTCACGAGTAAGACCATACTTAGCCATCGCTTCTTTGATGGTGTAGTAGCTCGGTGCTGTGGCTTCGATTACCCCTTTGGCTTCTTCTACATGCTGTGTAGAGTAATAACTTTTCCCCTTGACCTTTTTCTTGGGAATGTTGTGGTCAAAGACGAAGCTATAGACCGCTGTAATGCTCATACCAAAGCGAGCCGATATATCTTCGGCTGTACACCATTCTGTAATCGAAGCATCGGGGGCTTTCTTCGCAAAGTAGGCATCAATGTGTCGTTTGCTCCAATAGGTCTTACCTCGGTTATGAGTGCGAGGAATATGCTCACGTTTAGCTATCGCAAAGAGCGTAGAACGAGCAATACCGTAGGTCTCGCAGACCTCGTCTGTCGTGTACAGATCAGTGATTACGATTGTATCTCTGGGGTGTCGCTTTTCATAAGGTCGCTCCGCTAACATCAGCTCAATGTCTTCACGCTTAACGATTGAGCGTTGAGAACTCATATTATAAGCTCTCAACCGCCCAGAGTAGATATACCTATATATCGTATGTCTACTGATACCTAGTAATCGCCCAGCTTCGGCAATAGATAGGAAAGGCTTATCCACGAGATCTTTGACTTTCTTCTCTTGCTCATTAACCTCAGTTCGCTGTACTCGTTCTTCTCTTCGTCTGCTTTTATAGGCTCTGCTATTACATTGGTGTGAACAGTATTTGGTCGTAGTCTTCCATGCTACAAACTCCTGTTTGCAGTGCTCACATGCTTTTTTGATTGGAATTTTACTTGCTGTCATTTCGCTATATTCTTGTTGTATACTGTCTATTGGTGTAGCACCGTGTCTCATTTGTCCAGTATCTCGGTATATACGCGAGGGACTGGAGGGTTGGCGAGCTGCGTGCGGTACAAATAAGGTACAAGAATGAGCGAAAGAACGGCTCCGAATGATGCCTAACGAACAGAAAGGGCAAAAAGAAAGGCACTCATTATGAGTGCCTTTGTGATATTTGGTGATGCTTCGTTGTCGTTGGTAATCAGCGACTACTTGCCGATGCAGAAGTGAGCGAAGATGTGATGGAGTACGGATGTCGAGGAGATCTCACCGGTGATTTCGGATAGGTGCTGGAGGGTCTCCTTAATATCCATACTTACGAGTTCGCCGGAAAGTCCGGATTGTAGACCTTGAAGGACTTTGTCGAGAGTCTTTGTGGCATTTGTAAGTGCTTCGTAGTGACGAACATTGCAAACGATCAGGTCATCTGTTTCTACTTCCCCATACATCTTATGGTAGGAGGTCGTAAGTTTATCCGTAATCAACTCAGCATCGGATGTGTCACGAGCAGAGACAGATATGATGTTGTCCGGATGAGCCGGAAGGCTTTCGAGTAGTTGCGTTTTTTCGATAACCATTGCGGGAGTCAGCATATCCTTTTTATTGATTATCGCTATCACGTACTTACTATCCCAGTATGCCGACAACTCGCTGTACTCTTGCTTAATGGCATCGTTCGGTCTCGAACCATCTATGACCCAGAGTACAACTTCGGATCGTTCGATGGCGGACAATGAGCGTTGGATACCTATCTCTTCAACCACATCTGTCGTCTTGCGTATACCTGCAGTATCGATAAGCCTGAACTCCCGCCCGTCAAGGACTATACAATCTTCAATGGTATCACGGGTTGTACCATGGATTTCTGTCACGATTGCTTTGTCCTCACCGAGGAGGAGATTTAGGAGGGAAGATTTCCCGGCATTTGTTGAGCCTGCTATTGCAACCGGCACTCCATTTTTGATTACTGCACCTCTCGCAAAACTGTCAGCAAGCGACTTTAAGACCTCTTTCTCTCTTATACACAAGGTTATCAGTTCGCTTCTGTCGGCAAACTCCACATCCTCCTCGGGGAAGTCGAGCTCAAGTTCCATTAAGGCGCAGAAGTGTAGCAACCGTTCTCTTATACTGTCTATCTTCTTACGAAATCCTCCGCGCATCTGTGTTAGAGCCATTCGTGCGGACGAACGGGTACGAGACGAGATCAAGTCCGCCACTGCTTCTGCCTGGCTCAGGTCCATCTTACCGGCAGTAAAGGCGCGTCGAGTAAACTCACCGGCTTTCGCCATACGACAACCCGCAGCGACGAGGGATTTCATCACTTCCTGGAGGATAAATGTAGAGCCATGACATGAGATCTCTACCACATTCTCTCCCGTGTAAGAGTGAGGAGCACGAAAGATTGCAAGGACAACGTCATCGATTGTCTCCCCACTTTCAGGATGCTTCCACCACCCGTACAGTAGAGAGTACCCCTTGGCTTCGGAAATGTCCGGCATCCCTTTAGCGGAAGAGAAGCATCTTTGTACGATCTCCAAGGCATCATTCCCGGAGATTTTAATGACTCCAATGGCGGCAACACCCATAGGCGTAGCCAGTGCACATATAGTATCCATAAGTCGGCTCTATATAAATTCAAAGTCTCGGTAAAGAGTGAGTTTCACTCTCTTTACCGAGACTTTTATTTTGACTTGAACAAGTCTGTGTACAGTATCTCCTATTCGGCTTACTTGCCTCTCTTACCGTAACGACTCATGAACTTATCTACACGGCCCGCAGTATCCACAAGCTTAGCTTTACCTGTGTAGAAAGGGTGTGAAGAGCTTGAGATTTCGACCTTAATCAAAGGGTAAGTCTCGCCATCGATCTCGATCGTTTCCTTTGTGTTTGCGGTAGAACGAGTGATAAAGATCTCGTCGTTAGACATGTCTTTGAATACAACCTTACGGTAATTTTCCGGATGGATGTCCTTTTTCATTGCTTATATTTCTTTTGTTGTTTTATAATTCAATTTATCGTTCTGGTAACCGAATAGTTATGCGTCGTGCAAAGATAGACATATTTTCCATACTTGCCATAACTGATGGAGAAGAATTTTTTATCTCTTATTGCGGATGCGTTCCATTGCCTCTCGGGTATTTTCGTGGCTATTGAACGAACTTAACCTGAAGTATCCCTCTCCTTCCGGACCGAATCCTACCCCCGGAGTCCCTACGATATGGAGATCGTTTAGGAGATGGTCGAAGAAGTCCCACGAGGACATCCCTTCAGGTGTACGTACCCAGATATATGGTGCAGAGACTCCTCCGCATAGAGTGTAACCCATTTTGGTGAGAGTGGTGCGGATGGTTGCGGCATTATGGAGGTAGTAGTCTATTATCTCTTTCACCTGTCTCTGCCCTTCCGGAGAGTATATTGCGGCAGCTCCTCTCTGAGTGATGTACGATGCGCCATTGAACTTTGTGGTCTGGCGTCGGTTCCACATTGGATTGAGATGTACACGTTCGCCAGATGGTGTCGTTCCTGTCAGTTCGCGAGGCACCACGGTATAGCCACAGCGGACTCCAGTAAACCCAGCCGTCTTAGAGAAGCTCCTAAACTCTATGGCACACCTCTTGGCTCCTTCTATCTCATAAATCGAGTGGGGGATGCCTTCTTCCCGAATGAATGCCTCGTAAGCTGCGTCAAAGAGTATGATGCTGTCGTGTTCCAGGGCGTAGTCTACCCATACCTTCAGTTGCTCTTTCGTGAGTACCGTCCCCGTCGGATTATTGGGGAAGCAAAGGTAGATCAGGTCTACCTTATCACGAGGTAGCGATGGGACAAATCCGTTTTCACTGTTGCAGGGAAGATAGGTTATATTACTCCAATACGTTCCATCGTACACTCCCGTCCGCCCTTCTATGACATTGGAGTCCACATATACCGGATATACCGGATCTGTGATTGCGATCTTAATATTGTCGGAGAAGATATCTACTATATTGGCAGTATCGCTCTTTGCACCATCGCTTACGAATACTTCGTCAGCCGAGATATCTACACCTCTTGCATTGAAGTCGTATTTGACGATCAGCTCACGGAGGAAGTCATAACCCTGTTCGGGACCATAGCCATGGAGGGTTGTGCTGTCTGCCAGATCATTTACCGCTTTATGCATGGCGTCGATGCATACTTGAGGTAGGGGACGCGTGACATCTCCTATCCCCATTCGGATAAGTTTGGCATTCGGATTGCTTTGTCCGAAGGCCGCGACTTTACGAGCAATGTCTGCAAAAAGGTAGTTGTTTTGCAGCTTTAGGAAGTTACCATTGATCAGTGCCATAGACCTTTTACTTTATTGTGACGTGGGGCGAAAAGAGTTCTCCATCGAAGACATAAGTAGCTCCGCCAGTCATATATACCGGAGATGAAAGGCTCCCATCCCATTCGATGACGAGGTCGCCTCCCGGCATGGAAACGGTGACGGGAGACTTCGCTCTTCCCGTATGTATGGCTGCAACTCCCGAGGCACATGCTCCCGTACCGCAGGCCATCGTGATCCCTGAGCCACGCTCCCATACCCGCATCCTGATATGATGCTCCGATACTACTTCGACGATCTCAAAGTTAGTTCGGTCTTCAAACAACGGGTGATGCTCTACTTTGGGCCCGATACGTTCGAGGGGATACTCCTCTACCGTTGCTCCTCCTTCGAGGAACGTAATCCAATGAGGATTGCCAATCCCGACACCTATGCCCGAGAGAGTAACCTCATCGAGTTCTACTCTCTCCAGGTTTTCCATTACTGTCGGAGGGTTCATGTCTACCGTAGCATCAGTGACCTTATGGTCTCTGACTGTCAGTTTGAGGTGTTTTATCCCCGAGTTGGTCAGTATGTCTATGGTATCACTACTGATGTATCCTCTTTCGTATAGTATTTTCCCCACGCATCTTATTGCATTGCCGCACATCAAGGCTTCCGACCCGTCTGCATTGAATATCCGCATACGGTAGTATCCCGACCGGTCCTTGCCGTACAAGACCAGGCCATCGGCACCTATACCTGTGTGTCGTGGACTCCATTGTATAGAGAACTCCGCAGGGTTGTCTATGACATACTTGTCGGCATCTACGTATATGTAGTCGTTGCCGAGCCCGTGCATTTTGATGAATTTTATCTTTGTCATTTTCATGATTTCACAGATTATATGGATGGATTATTCGTTGCGTTCCAAGCTGTAAGAGGTGATGCCGAGCTCTTCGTACGATTGCAGTAGAGCCTCTTCGTCATCGGAAATGAGCAAGACATGGTCTCCGATGTGGAGTGCAGTCTCTCCTCGTGGGATGAAGTAGCTGCCATCTCTCTGGATCATAAGGGCAAGCGTATGATTGGGGATGGGGAGGTCCTTGAGCTTGTCGCCCTTCTCGATCATGGACTTATTGACTATGATCTCGCTGATTGCGCTTTTTATCTCTTCGGGGAGGTCAAAGCTCGCAAACATTTTCTTCTTTTTCTCTGTATCGATGAGCCCCAACTTATTCGCCAGAGACGTTACAGTCCCTCCTTGGATAATCAGAGAGAGCAGGGTGATAAAGAATACTATATGGAATATGAGTTGGGAGTGTTCGATGCCGGCTACCCATGGGTAGGTGGCAAAGATGATAGGCACTGCCCCTCTGAGCCCGACCCAGCTTATATAGGTCTGTGCTTTGAGCGAGAAGTATTTCCTGAAAGGCAGCAGAGTCAAGAAAACAGAGATGGGACGACCAAAGAGCATTAGGAATATTCCAATGATAATTGCAGGGATCGCCACGCTGAAGAGTTCCTGGGCATTTACGAGCAGACCGAGTGTCAAGAACATAATCAGCTGCCAAAGCCACGCGAATCCATCAAAGAAGTTGGCGATGTTTTTCTTGTTAGGTATGCGAGCATTACCCACTACGAGCCCACCTATGTACACTGCGAGGTAGCCATTCCCGCCGAGTTCACTCGTCGCTGCGTAGATAAATGCCGCACACGCCAGTAAAAGTATCGAGTAGAGGGAGCTGGACGGAAGCACTATCTTATTGAGCGTCCATACTGCGATGCGTCCCAAGGCATAGCCAAGCAGCCCCCCGAGTACCAGTTGCATCGCCAGCATACCGAGTCCCGACCATACACTTATCGTGTCTTCCTGACACATTTGTATCAAGATGATGGTGAGCATATATGCCATCGGGTCGTTGCTACCACTCTCAAACTCCAAGGTCGGTTTCAGTTGTTCTTTGAGCTGTATCTCTTTAGATCGAAGTATCGAAAAGACAGAAGCCGAGTCCGTAGACGACATAACCGCGCCACAGAGTAGGGCTTGTGGGAATGTAAGAGCGAACTCTTTGCCGAATAGCTGGAACAGGTAATAGATAAATACCCCGGTAAGCAGGGCCGTGATCAATACACCTACGGATGCCAGAGCCGTACCGGGAGCGATGATCGGCCTTATCTCCTTGTATGCTGTATCCATACCCCCGGAGAAGAGGATGATGGTCAGTGCCATCACACCTATGAACTGTGCGATGTGCGGATCGTTGAGCTCGATGCCGAATCCCCCTGATCCTGCCAAGATCCCTACACCAAGGAATAGGAGAAGGGTAGGCATCCCGAGCTTAAAGCCGGCACGCGTCAAGAAAAGCCCAACGATAACCAGTATCGAGCCATATAAAAGGAGGTATTCGACGGTCAAATTCATTAGAAGAGATGATAGATATTATTGAATAGTGTGTTTGATTTTGTCTACACTTGAGGTATCTGCAAATATAATAAAAACCACGGTGAATTCAATACTCTCGGGGGTAAAATACAAATGTCCTATCGGGCGAAAATTTCTTCGCTTCGGTTCTTTTCTTTCGGATAATAGGTTATGAACTTATGTTCAGGAGCCGAAAACTAATATTCAGCTCTTGAAGATTACTTTTCCGCCCCTGAAAACCAATAATCCGCCCCCTGACCCCCGCTTCCCGATAGGTAAAGGAGAAGTTTATTCCCGGACTCTCTCTCTATTCATCCCTGTGGGTCTCATGGTTGAAGTCGGCAGGTATCGTATCCCGGGTCGGGAGCTTGCCCTTCGATAGTCCGAAACACAGAAGAGGGCTGTGCCAGGTATGACCATGACACAGCCCTCCTTCTATCTTTTCACCGTAGGGTTGTCTTATACTTCTTCGAGGACGAAGTCTTCTTTCCCTGCACCGCAGATAGGGCATACCCAATCATCTGGGATATCTTCAAACGCTGTTCCCGGAGCAATTCCGCCATCTGGGTCGCCTTCTGCCGGATCATATACCCAGCCACATGGCTCGCAAATCCATCTCTTCATGTGTAAATTGTCTTATAGTTAGTAGTAAATAAATAAACGTGTCGGTGGCAATAAGTGTGAGCCAACCTTACTTTGGTTATCAAAGATATAAATAATTTCAATATCCCTATACATCGATCCGGTGCAAATCCTACATAACCATGGGCTGCGAGGGTGATCGTCCCCCCTCTCCTCTTAGTGTTAGAATTATTTGGATTTGCCGACCCTTCCATGTGAGTTTTTATGAAAGTATGATGCTCACAATGAGTTGGGCAATGATCACCCTCAGGAACATCGCCAGTGGGTAGACGGTCGCATAGCTCACGGTAGGGATATCGTCCTTGGCATTCTCGTTGAGGTAGTCGAGTGCTATGGGATTTGCCATTGTCCCGCACAGGAATCCTCCTACTGCTCCATAGGTATAGGAGGTGTACTTCAGCGCAAGTATCCCGATGAGGAGCGTGGGGACGATCGTGAGAAGTGCACCTAGTCCCAACCATGTGAGCCCTGGTCCCTCGACTATGGTCGAGAAGAAGTCTGCTCCGGACGATATACCGAGGCAGGCGAGGTATATCACGATCCCCATGGTACGCACCATGAGGTTGGCACTCTGTGTGATGTAGGTGTTGAGCTTTATCCTTGAGCCATAAGCCCCCATAAGGATCCCTACGATGATGGGTCCCCCTGCGATACCGAGCTTGATGGGATTGCTGATGCCTGGGAGGAAGATCGGAAGGCTGCCTAGAGCGCAGCCTAAGAAGATCCCTATGAATATGCTGACGAGGTATGGCGTATCGAGAGGTTTGAGCTGATCGCCTATGCGTTCGGCGAGTTTCTCTATGTCTTCGTTGCGCCCTACGACCGTGAGCCTGTCGCCTATCTGAAGCCTGAGGTCGGGAGTAGGTACCAAGTCGATCTCTGCCCGATTGATGCGCGTAATGTTTATACCATATCTGTTGCGGATACGGAGACTTGACAGCTTTACTCCGTTAAACTCCGATTTAGTTACCAGTAGACGACGTGCCACGAACTGGGCATCCTTGTCCGAATCCCAGTCTATGCGTTCGGTTGCTCTCCCACCGAAGAAGGCACTGATCCGTTCCGCATCGCTCTCATCCGAGACTATCATCAGGTGATCACCGGCTTCCAGTATGGTCTCGGAGGTGGGTTGGTAAAACTTCCCTCGCCTCCAAAGCCTGGAGATGATGAAGTCTATCTTGGTCAGCTCGTGCAACTGTACGACCGTCTTCCCGGCTATCTCGGGATTCTTGACGTAGTATTCGCCTACGAAGTGGTGCGGTTCGTCGCCGGGCGTTGTCACATCTTTCGCAGGAAACATGCGCTTCAAGATTTCCAGCACAACGATAACACCTATCACACCGATCGGGTAGGTGATGGCAGTTGCCTGAGCCATATCGGAGAGAATAGTGGCAAGGTCAGGGGTATCGAGGGACTGCGTGACGGCTTGCTGTGCAGCACCAAGGGCGGGCGTATTGGTAACGGCTCCGGAGAGTACCCCCATGAGTCGTGCGATGTCCATATCTGTAAGGTAGTGCAGTGCCACCACGGCTACGGTCGCAAGCAGTATCAGACTCAAGCCCCACATATTGAGAGAGAAGCCCTTCTGCCTTATGGATGCGACAAAGCCGGGACCGACCTGTATCCCGAGCGTGTACACGAAGAGGATGAGCCCGAAGTTCTGACAGAAAAGGAGCATCTCTTCATTTACCTTTGCCCCGAAGTGTGCTGCCAAAATACCGACAAAGAAGACGCAGGCAGAGCCAAGCGAAAACTTTGATATCCGCAACTTACCGAGATAAAGACCTATCCCACTCACCAGGCAAACCAACATTAGGGTCTGCACCATCGTCTGAGATGTCCAGAATTGTAATAACGCGTCCATATAATATAATGTGTAACATACCCTGAAACGATTACAAATATAACCAAAAACTAATCCTTCTCTAAGTATGGGAAAATAACTGCTGAGATGCTCCGGATGGGGAAAGAGCCCGATCCTATACTGCCCTCCAGGCTAAGATATTGAAAAAACTCCCAACATGAGAGTGGTAGAGTATTATAAAATGTGTAATTTTACAACAAATAAAAAGCGAGTAACAAATGAAAACTGACTACCAAAAATACGTTATTCATAAGATTAGGGAGTTGCGGATGGCACGAAATCTCAGCCAAAAGGATCTGGCTTCTCTGATCGGTGTAAGCAACGGACAGATAGGAAATATCGAAAGTTTTCGTAGCTCGCATAAGTACACCTTGTGTCAGGTATTCAGAATCTGTGTGGAGTTTGGGGTACATGTCCAAGATATCTTTATGGATCCTACTCAGAGAGAGAGTATCACCGACCCGGTGTCATATATCATCGAGTGCATCATTAAGTATGAAGAGTGCCCAAAGAAAGCATAAAAGTGCGCGGAAGAGTACCTTAAATATAATATAAAACAAGCAGACAAAGATGACTTCAAACGAACTCAAGCAAGGTTACAAGTCGCAAGAGGTATTGCGAACCAACGATGGCCCCGACAGGTCTACCGTTGTTACTCGTCCGGATTATGGGGAAGAGCTTAGTGCGGAATACGTAGCTTATAAACCCGTTAGGCCTATGACGAGAGCCATTATCAGTAAAAAACGCAGAGATAATTCAGACGAACTGTCGCAAGAAGCGATTATCGGGGAAGACGAACGAGAACGTATCATCCCCGATAAGTATCCCTATACAGCCATTTGTTCGCTTAGGATAAGGTCAGCAAGCGGTGCAAGATATATGGGGACCGGCTTCTTTATCTCCCCAAGAGTACTACTCACTGCGGGACATTGCGTTTACGTCCACAGCGATGGCGGATGGGTAGAGAGCATAGAGGTGATCCCTGCTCGTAATGGTACCGATAGTCCTTATGGTACAGCGGTATCCGAGACCTTCTTCTCCCTTGGTGGATGGATCGAGGATAAGGATAAGAACTATGACTTTGGCGTCATTGTCCTC
>JBHBLB010000035.1:0-9094 GCA_041791495.1 Porphyromonas sp. | reverse complement strand
TGTTAGATGTTTATAATGGGATGATGGGAATAACTCTTATACTTCCGTGTGGTTATTTGTGCCGGGATGTAAAAGGGAATATATTTGTCACAGAATGACGAATATATATAACGTATAAACCATCTGATATGAAACTTAAAATCGTTTTGGCATCCCTTGTCCTGGCAGGTGCGGGTCTGACTCTGTCGGCACAGGAACGCCTCTCCTCTCCCAACGGACGAATGCAAATGGAGTTTGCCCTGACTTCGGCGGGCGAACCGACCTACCGCTTGAGCCTTGACGGCAAGAGCGTGGCCCGAGACAGCAAGCTCGGATTTTATCTCAAGAAAAACAGTGACGGAGATCTCGTAAAGGACTTCGAGCAGGTCGCAACGACCCGTAGCTCTTTCGACGAGACATGGAAGCCCGTATGGGGCGAAGTGCTCTCCGTACGCAATCACTACAACGAACTTGCCGTGGCTCTGCGACAGAAGGGCTCCGGGCGCCTGGTGAACGTCCGCTTCAGACTCTATGACGATGGTCTGGGGTTCCGTTATGAGTTCCCGGACCAGGATAAGCTCACGTACTTCACTGTCAAGGAGGAGGCTACGGAGTTTGCCATGGCGGGAGACCACACGGCATGGTGGATCACCGGAGACTATGACAGTCAGGAGTACGACTACACCGAGAGCCGTATATCTCAGATCCGCAGCTTGTACGACAAAGCCCGTATGTACAATGCATCTCAGAAGGACTTCTCTAAGACCGGAGTACAGACCCCACTCCAGCTCAAGAGCGACGATGGCCTGTACATCAACCTGCACGAAGCGGCACTGATAGACTTCCCTGCCATAAATCTTGACTACGATGAGGCACACAATATCTTCCGCGTACATCTTACCCCCGATGCTCGTGGCGATAAGGGTCATGTGCAGACCCCGTTCAATACCCCGTGGCGTACCATCATCGTCAGCACCGACGCCCGTGATATCCTCGCAAGCAAGCTGGTATACAACCTCAACGAGCCATGCAAGATAGAGGATACCTCCTGGATCAAGCCGATGAAGTATATGGGTGTGTGGTGGGAGATGATCACAGGGAAGAGCTCGTGGGCCTATACCGACGACCTCCGCAGTGTGCAACTCGGTATCACAGACTATACCAAGGTCAAGAGCAATGGCAGGCACGCTGCCAATACGAAACGTGTCAAGGAGTACATCGACTTCGCAAGCAAGCATGGCATCAAGGGCATGCTCGTCGAAGGATGGAACGAAGGGTGGGAGGACTGGTTCGGCAAGGAGAAGGACTATGTCTTCGACTTTGTCACCCCTTATCCCGACTTCGATGTGGCCGAGATACGTGACTATGCCAAGAGCAAGGGGGTAGATATGATCATGCATCACGAGAGCTCCAGCTCCGTGCGCAACTACGAGCGTCACATGGATCGCGCCTATCGGTTTATGGTAGACAATAACTACCACGCCGTAAAGAGTGGTTACGTAGGCGATATCCTACCTCGTGGCGAACATCACTACGGACAGTGGATGGTCAATCACTATCTCTATGCCATCAAGAAGGCTGCCGAGTACAAGATCTCCGTGAACGCTCACGAGTCGGTACACATGACAGGTCTCAGCCGTACGTATCCTAACCTCCTGAGCCAGGAGTCGGCGAAGGGACAAGAATTCCAAACGAGCGGGAACCCTGCCAATCATCTCACCGTACTTCCCTTTGGGCGTCTCATCGGTGGCCCGATGGACTATACCCCGGGTATCGTTATGATGGACATGAGTCGCCTTAATCCCGAAAACCCGAATAAGGTGCGTACGACGATATGTAACCAACTCGGCAGCTATCTCACTATGTACACTCCGCTCCAGATGGCGGCAGACCTCCCCGAGCACTACGAAGAGCGGATGGATGCGTTCGAGTTTATCAAGGCTGTGCCCGTAGAGTGGAGCGACAGCAAGTACATCGAGGCAGAGCCGGGACGCTATATCTCCGTGGCACGTAAGGACCTTCGCTCCGAAGATTGGTATCTCGGTGGCGTAAGCGGCGTGAACCGTAAGGTGAAAATCAAGCTCGATTTCCTCACCCCGGGCGCAAAGTATGAGGTGAAGATATGGCAAGATGGCAAGACAGCTCACTTCCTCGACAACCCTTATGACTATCAGATCTCGACACAGAAGGTGACCAGCAAGTCTACCCTTACGCTAAACACCGTCGAGGGGGGCGGCTTTGCCGTGATCATTCGTAAGATGAAATAATCAACGTTATCAACCATACAACTATGCAGAAAAAGAGATTTCATTCACTTTACCTACTACTTATCATGCTGGTAGGGTGTCTGTCCTACACGGCTCAGGCACAAAACATATCTGTCATCGGTACAGTGGTGGATGAAGCCGGCGACCCTCTCACAGGCGTGACCATAAAGGTGCTCGGCAACAATACCTTGGGAGCTATGACGGATATCAACGGAGAGTTCAAGATAAACGCTCCCAAAGAGAGTGTGCTCCGCTTTTCGTTCGTGGGCTTCAAGCCTGTCGATATCTCCCTTAAGGGAGCGGTGCTCCCTCTCAAGGTGATAATGAAAGAGGACCAAGAGCTTCTCGAGGAGGTCGTGGTCGTAGGTTATGCCAAAGGGAGTAAGAGGACCATCTCCGGAGCTGTGGCAAGCCTTAGTGCCAAGGATATGAATGCCGGGATGGTTGTCAACCCTCTCCAATCCCTCCAAGGGAAAGTGCCGGGGGTCAATATACGTAAGGTCGGTGGTGACCCTACTGCCGGTGCCTCCATCCGTATACGTGGTACGACGTCCCTCTCGGGAGGAAATGATCCCCTTGTCATAGTAGACGGTATCTACGGTGACCTATCTATGCTCAACGCTTTGTCACCTAACGACATCGCAAACATAACCATCCTGAAGGATGCTTCGGAAACGGCTCAGTACGGGTCTCGTGGTGCCGCAGGGGTGATCGTGGTGACGACAATGAAAGGTAAGGCAGGTAGTAAGATACTTACCTATAACGGTTCGTTCGGGGTGGAGTCCGCGTACAAGACGATAGGGATGCTTAGCGCAGCCGACTTCCGTAGAGTGACGAAAGAGTTGGGCATGGTAAATGCCCTGGATGGCGGTGCTTCGACAGACTTTATGAAGGAGATGCTCCAGACCGGCTACACGCAAGAGCATCGAGTATCGTATGGTGGCGGAAGCGAACTCGGTAGCTTCAGAGCTTCTCTCGGGGTGATGGATCAGAAAGGTATCATCAAAACCAATGGTCTTAGGAACTATTCGATGAAGATAGACGGATCTCAGAAGTTTTATGATAATAAGTTGCAGCTCGAAGCTAGTATGTTTGGCGCGATGAGAGAGGCACGTTTCGTCAATGACTACCAGAAGACGTTCTACTCCGCTGCATCATCCAACCCGACACTTCCCGCTACTCAAAATGCAGATGGTACGTGGCCGGAAGACCCGAATGCCAACGAGATACACAACCCGCTGGGTCGCTTGACCATCCAAGACCGGACCGACAACGCTCTCCTCACTGCTACGGGTAGACTGACATGGTACATCACTCCGGCTATCAATCTGTCTCTCTTCGGGTCTTATACCTATAAGCATCAGGAAAATAAGATGTATATCCCCAATAATATCAAGCTTGGGATCAATGAAGGTCGAGGCAGAGCTTACCGCGCATCGGGAACCAATAAGGACTTGCTCGGTAATGCTACGCTTAGCTATACGAAGAGCATCGGGGCTCATCGTATAGACGCTCTCGCCGTGGCCGAACTTCAGAGGTATGCTTATGAGGGTTTCGGTGTGAACGTACGCGGATTCGATACCAACTTCTTTGGGTACAACAACCTTGCAGCTGGGGCTCTCCTTAAGTATGGAGACGCAGACTCATATACTAATGAATACACCCTCAACTCTTACCTTGCTCGTATCAACTACATCTATGCCGATAAATATATCGCAACGGCTAACGTAAGGTACGATGGCTCGTCCAAACTCGGTGCGAACAATAAGTGGGGCTTTTTCCCTTCTGCTAGCTTTGCGTGGGTGATCAGTCAGGAAGGTTTTCTCAAAGATGTTAGGTCCATTGATGACTTAAAACTAAGAGTAGGTTATGGTGTTACCGGTAACCAGGATGCCATCTCTCCATATAATTCTCTTCGTCTTATGGTCCCATCGCCCAATAGGAGCCTAACGACCATAGATGGCGTACCTACCGTACCGTTTAGTTATAACCGTAACGAAAACCCTGAGTTGCGGTGGGAAACGAAACATATGTTCGATGCAGGAGTGGATCTTTCTATGTATGAAGGTCGCTTCACCGCAGTCCTTGATTATTATTACTCCAAGACGTCAAACCTTTTATATAATTACAGTGTCCCCGTGCCCCCGTTCGTTCATCCTAACCTACTGGCAAACCTTGGGGAGATGGAGAATAGCGGGGTCGAACTCTCTCTGGGTGTAACGCCTATACGTACGGAAGAGATAGAACTCACCATCACAGGCAATGCTACTTATCAGCGGAATAGGCTCCTTTCCCTTAGCGGTACGTACAACGGTCAGGAGTTATCCGCAAGTAAATATATGGTGATCGGGGGGATCAACGGAGCGGGCTTCATCGGAGGCAACAACAATGTCGTATATCAACTTGTCGGGCAGCCTCTCGGAGTCTTCTACTTACCTAAGTCGAACGGTATCATTAATGATGGGTTTGGTAGTTATAGCTATAACAAACTCGACCTTGATGGGAATAGCGTCGTAGACATATCCGATGGTAAGGATAGATACATCGCAGGCCAGGCAATGCCGAAAGTCCTTATCGGCGGGAACATAAACTTACGTTACAAGTCCTTTGACGTGCAGATGCAACTTAACGGTGCGTTCGGGCACAAGATCTATAACGGTACTTCATTGACCTATATGAATATGAATACCTTCCCGACCTACAATGTCCTTCCCGACGCGATAGAGAAGAAGATCTACGATAATACGGTGACCGACTATTGGCTTGAGAATGGAGACTATGTCCATATCGATTATATCAGTTTGGGATACAACTTCAAGGCTAAAGGCTTACAGAATATCCGCGTGACCGCATCGGTGAATAATATCGCTACGTTCACTGCCTACTCGGGTCTATCTCCGCTCATCAACAACTCCACAGTCAGTGGCGACCTTGGGATAGACGACAAGAGATTCTATCCTCTTACGCGAACATATTCAGTTGGTCTCAACCTTACATTCTAATAGGATACGACAGATGAAAAAGAATAATACATACAGCTTTATTACAGCTCTCCTTATCGGCTTTGCCGGATTGCTGAGCTCCTGTTCGCTCAACGAGAATCCGAAGGATCAGATCCCTGAGGGGGAGGCATTCAAGAGTCCTACGCTTATTTACCTCAATACCGTAGCTTCTTTGTACAATGAGGTAGGAGGTTCAGGTGGAGGTAATGGGCTTGGAGGAGCGGACCGAGGTCTGTACGATCTCAATACCTTCACTGCCGACGAAGCCATACTGCCTGTCCGTGGAGGAGACTGGGAGGACGGCGGACTATGGAAGGATCTCTTCCGCCACCAGTGGACAGTAGACAATGCCGTTATCAAGAACTCTTGGGACTATCTTTACCGTGTGATCGGGCTCACTAACCGTTCGATCGACAAACTTTCAGGGTTAGCCGCTGCGGACAGCGAGAATAAGGAGCTTCCCGTATATATTTCCGAGTTGAGAGCATTCCGTGCCATGTACTACTATTACCTAATGGATCTTTTCGGAAATGTACCGATCGTTACGAGCGGGAGCCAACTTATTGCCGACGTGAAGCAATCTTCACGCAGCGAGGTCTTCGACTTTGTTGTCAAGGAACTCTCTGCTGCCCTTCCCGAGCTCTCTTCCGAGAACAGCTCCAATACGGGAAAGTACTACGGACGTATGACCAAGCCGGTCGCTTACTTCCTTCTTGCCAAGTTGGCTCTCAATACAAAGGTCTATGCAGATGACAACTGGGCCGACGGCTCTCCCGATGGCACATACACATTCAGTGTGGACGGACAGTCGCTTTCTCCGTGGGATGCCACCGTCTTTTACTGTGATGCCATCACCGCTTTGGGGTACCAGCTCGAGAAAGACTTCCGTACCAATTTCTCCGTGACCAATGAAACCTCCAAGGAGAATATATTCGTGATCCCTATGGATCCGACCAAGTATGCTTCACGTATGATGATGTCTGTGCGCAGTCGCCATTACGAGCAAGGAAAGGCGTACAACCAAGAGGGGTGGAACGGCTCATCGGCAACGAAAGAAGCCCTTGCTATCTTCCGTCGCGACGGGGAGGACCCTCGCCTTGAGATGACTTTCTACACAGGCAAGGTCTATGATCTTAGCGGCAATCCCGTGATGAATGGCGATGTGCAACTCGAATACAAGCCCGACGCTATCGCTCTCGACGTGAGCAATACTGCCGATGAGAAGACGGCAGGTGCGCGATGGAGCAAGTATCAGGTCGATCCTTTGGCTCAAGGAGGCGGGCAACTTATCAACAACGACTACGTCCTCTTCCGCTACGCAGACGTACTTCTCATGAAGTCCGAGGCACTCGTGCGAGCCGGGAAAAGCGGAGATGTCGAGCTCAATCAAGTACGTAGCCGTGTAGGTGCGGGGGAGCGTACAGCCAATCTCAAGACGCTTCTCGAAGAGCGTATGCTTGAGCTGGCGTGGGAAGGGCATCGCCGTCAGGATCTCATCCGCTTCGGGGAGTACACGAAGAGCATCTCCGATCGCCCTGCATCCAAGGCTTATCGGACAGTATTCCCGATCCCCAATGAGGTACTTAACCTAAACAAGAACCTCAAGCAGAATCCTGAGTATTAACGCAAATAGTCAAGTCCAATCACTATGAACAAGAATATAATTAAGATATTCAGCCTTCTCTTCCTGGCGATCCTATTCGCCGGATGCCAAAAGAACGCCAACTGGGTCGTCGTTACCGAAGTCCAGCCCGGCATTTATGTATCGGGAGAGGGCACCGTATACTCTGGCGAGGCCCCTGCTTCTATGCTCTCTACACTGTCGGATATAGATGCCGGCGAGGTGACTCAGGGTCCCACCCATCTCCTTCATATAGATACATGGTTGCGAGGAGGCAAGGAGTTTACGATCTCTATCGCCAATACTGCCACCGATATACAGAAGTACGGCAAGGGCGAAGTGATCTCGCAGAGCGACGCTGCCGAGGTGTACAGCCTGGCTGCCGGTACCTCTCTCTCCGTGGCTGAGGATGGCCTCTACCGCATTGTCGTAAATACTGCGCTCATGCAGGTACACATCCTGCCGCTTCGTTGGGGAGTCATCGGCTCCGCTACCCCCAAGGGATGGGATGGCGAGACGGCTCTCGGCACTGCGACATACAATGAAGCCAACTTCACTGCCGCATACACTGCCACGGTACGTCTGTCTGCGTTGGAGTTCAAGTTCCGTTACAGTGGCAACTGGGGCTACGAGTTCCAGAGCACAGATACGGAGAAGATCAAGTTCCATACCAATCTCGGCTTGAGCGAGAAGAAGTCTCTCAACTACAAAGGTGGGTCAGAGACGGGCTCCGCCGGGGGAGAGAATATCGTCGTCCCCTACGAGGGCGAGTACCAGATCAGCATCGTGTACAGCCTGCGTACGCGCAAGTACGAGGTCGAAGCGAAGCTCATAGGCGAGCCTACCCCACCTCCTGCGGTGACGCTGCCGGATCAGGCTTTCCTCATAGGCTCTATCGTAGACTGGAGTTGGGACAAGGCCATAGAGCTCATCCCGGTATATGGCAAGGTGGGTGCGAAAGCCGAGGGCGGCACAGCCCTATTCTGGGGCATCAAGTACTTACCGGCAGGAGCCGAGATTAAGTTCAACCACCTCAAGTCATGGGGCAAGGACTTCGGCTACTCCGCAGTCTCCGACACTTCCAAGGCGTTTGTCGGCATCACGGATGAGAAAGGCAACATCAAGGTAGGCAATGGGGGCTGGTACCTGATCGTCGTCTCCTTCAAGACCAGTACGGATGGCACACAGCTCATCCCGCAGGCAGACTTCTTCGCTCCAGATGTCTACCTTGTGGGCAATACGGCCGGAGGGGTATGGTCTACGCCGAACGACACCAAGTTTACCGTCCCTGCCGATGCTTCGGGTAGGTTCGAGTCGCCCGCATTTGCGCAAGACGGCGAGCTCCGTATCTCTGTCGGGCCGCTCGCAGGTATCGACTGGTGGAAGACGGAGTTCATCATCCTTGGTGGGAAGATCGAGTACCGAGGCAACGGAGGTGACCAAGAGCGTGTCAATGTTTCGAAAGGGCAGAAGGCTTATCTCAGTTTCGGGGACAACACCGGTGAGATAAAGTAAAGAGACGCTCTGTGATCGGCATGGGGATTCGTCCCACACCATAATACAACTGCATAGGGGGTGTGTCGAGACGCATGAGCGTCGGCATACCCCCCCCTTTGCCGAAACGAAAGGGGGCGAACGGCACAGACCCTTCTCGATACCCGGACGTGAGGTTGCGATCTGCCGCCGGTGACTACTTTTCAGCTGCGGAAAACTGATCATCAAGGGCTGAAAAGTAGTTTTCAGCCGCGGGTCACAACTCTTCTTCCCGATGAGAGCGATTTTTCTCCTCGATTATCATATATTTATGGAGTGATCTCCTCCCCTGCCTTTGTGTCACGATAGAAATCAGAAACTTACATACGATATGAGACATAGCTATCCGCTCATACTTTCGTTCCTACTTCTCTTCCTCACGAGCTGCGGAAAGGAGGGCAACGAGCCCACCCCGCCCCGGCCCGACTGGAAAGCCGGCATCAACCTCTCCACGGAGACGCCCGATGCCGACCGTAGCCTGACCATCACCTTCCGCGCAGGTATCACCAGCGCGGTGTACAACCATAGCGGCAGCCTGTACGCACATATAGGCGTGATAGAGGGAGATACGTGGTACCACCTCCCGGCAGAGTGGGGGACCAATATCCCTAAGTGCGAGATGAAGGAGATACACAAGAATACCTGGCAGTTGGAACTGAAGCCCTCGATAAGGGAGTGGTTCGGCAACCCCT
>JBHBLB010000034.1:0-49602 GCA_041791495.1 Porphyromonas sp. | reverse complement strand
ATTGTTTGTCTGTTTATATGAGTTATTGTTTATGTATCGATCGGATGGCGTCGGACTTCCGATTAAGGATCGGAAGAAGTCCCATCGCTACCAGGCCGCAAAAGGTAGTGAAGAGTGTCTGTATCGTATGGACGATGAGGGCGAACGAAGCGGCATCGTCGCGAGCTACGCCAAATGCTACGAGCGTATATATCACCATGAAGTGCCATGCACCCATACCGGCCTGCACCGGTGCCGCTACGGCTATACTGCTCATAACGAAAGCTATCAGGCCGATACGTACCCCGAGCCCTTCGGTAAAGCTAAATGCATAAAATGTGGTATAGAAGAAGAGGAAGTATCCTCCCCAAAGAAGGATGGAATAGAGGACAAAAAGCCACTTATGCTCCAGGGTGGCGATGCTCTTGAGCCCTGTCCAGATATTACGGAGGATATCGAGAGACTTGCGGACGATGGTAAGATGTCCGAAGAAACGCACCGTAACATACACCCCTACAAGCAGCAAAACAATACCGATGTAGAGGAAAGGAGAGCTCAGGATACTCTCTGTCGTATCGAGAAGGTTGGGGTTGGAGTCAAAGAAAGTAGAGAAAAAACCGATATTGAATATACCGGCAAAGGTAAGCAATAAGCCGACCGTCACCACATCGAATGCTCTATCGATGAGAAGGGTGCCGAAGAGTTTGGAGAAGCCGATCCCAGAGTAGTGACTCATCGCTCCGCATCGCCACACCTCTCCCATACGAGGGAGTGCCATATTGACGGCATAGTTGCCATGCGTAGATAGGACGGCATTGAGGCGTTGGGAGGGCTCGCCCAGCGACTTGATAAGGATGTCCCAACGGAGCCCCCGTATCGTATTGGCAAAGAGACCGAAGATAAGCGAGAAAGCTATGACTCCATAGTTGGCATCCGACTTAAGCGTATGCCACAAGGTCTCGAAGTTGATGTTGCGATACAGCAGCCAGAGTATAAATATGCCGAGAAACAACGGCAAGAGTATCCTGAAAGATACAGAGACTATCCTCTTCAAGTTCATCAGATATGGTGTTATGCCCTGCACTCTCACGTAGCAGGATGAGAGGAGTATCCGATCCCTTACGGCAATATCCCCTCTTTTTTTGTACATTTGTTATTGAAATCTCATTCTGTGCAGACCATATTCACTGAAGCAGGTTCGTAGAATGGTCGAACAAATATAGTATTTATTTCAGAGAATTAGCGTGTTGCATCGCCTCCTCGTTGCGATTGCGATGTGGCACCGAACCGAACCGATGAAGTTAGTAAGAGCAAAAAAAGCACTGGGGCAACACTTCCTCAACGACTTGGATATAGCTAAGCGTATTGCCCTCTCCCTATCAAGTCACCCGCTTCCCATACTCGAAGTGGGACCCGGGATGGGTGTCTTGACCCGTTTTTTGCTTGATGCTTACCCGGAAGTAAAGGTAATAGAGATAGACTCAGAGTCAGTGGAGTACCTGCGTGAGCACTTCCCGGGACTTAGAGATGCTATCATAGCGAGCGACTTCCTGCGACTCGACCTCCGTAAGGTCTATGACGGTCGCCCATTCATGGTGATTGGCAACTATCCTTATAATATAAGTTCACAGATATTTTTCCACATCCTTGAGTACAGAGATCTCATTCCCGTATGCGGCGGTATGCTTCAGAGAGAAGTGGCGATGCGGCTCGCTTCCCCTCCGGGCAATAAAGACTATGGAATCCTGAGCGTACTCTTGAGAGCATGGTACGACATCGAATACCTCTTTACAGTAGATGAGCATGTATTCACTCCCCCTCCCAAAGTCAAAAGCGGCGTGATACGTCTCGTACGAAATAACCGTACCGACCTCGGATGTGACGAAAAACTCTTCAAGACCATAGTGAAGACGACGTTCAACCGTCGCCGAAAGACTATACGCAACTCCCTCAAACCAATCACAGGAGACACGCCCTTGCCGAACGATCATCCGCTCCTGGGCAAAAGGCCTGAGCAACTCGATGTACAAGAGTTCGTCGAACTTACCCGAATGGTAAGCGAGATATTATCCAAAAACTAAGGTTGTGTATATATTGTATGGCTGAAATAACTAAAGCAGAGATCGAACAGCTCAAAGGATTCATCCGTGATCATAACGATGCTGAGGTGCGTCTGATACTCGGACGTATGCACCCAGCAGACATCGCTGCACTATTCAATGAGCATCCGATAGAGGAAACTATATATATGTATCGCCTTCTCGATGGCGATACTGCCGCAGACGTGCTCATGGAGCTCGACGAAGACGAGCGTAGAGATGTACTCGATGAGCTGACCAATGAGGAGATCGCCGAGACCTTCGTCGTAAACATGGACACCGACGATGCGGCAGACCTCATGCGCGAGCTCGATGAAGAGCAGCAAGATGATATCCTCTCCCATGTCTCCGACGTGGAACAAGCCGGAGAGATCATCGACCTCCTCCGTTACGATGAGGATACCGCCGGGGGGGTAATGCGTAAAGAGATGGTGGTCATCAACGAGAATTGGAGTATGCCCAAGTGCGTCGAGGAGATGCGTCATCAGGCAGAGGAGCTCGACGAACTCTATTATATATATGTAGTGGATGACGAGGAACGACTCAAAGGTGTGCTTCCGATCAAGAAAGTAATCACAAATCCCTCCGTCTCCAAAGTAAAACACGTGATGGACAAAGACCCTATCTCCATCAACGTAGACGATCCCATCGATGAAGTTATCCAGGCCTTTGAGCGGTACGATCTCGTTGCGATCCCTGTCGTGGACGCAATAGGTCGATTGGTTGGCTGTATCACGGTCGATGACGTAGTAGATGAAATGCGCGAACAGCACGAGAAGGATTACCAGCTTGCATCGGGTCTCTCCCAAGACGTAGAGAGTTCCGACACCGTAATCCACCAGACAGCGGCGCGCCTGCCTTGGCTTCTTATCGGCATGGCTGGCGGTATCGGTAATTCGATTATCCTTGGAGGGTACGACAACATGTTCGCAATGAATCCCAAATTACCACTTTTCATTCCGCTCATTGGCGGTACGGGAGGTAATGTCGGTATACAGTCTTCCGCCATTGTTGTACAAGGATTGGCCAACAACAGCATTAAAGACAGCGGGCTTTTCAAGCTCCTTACCAAGGAACTTGCCGTCTCTCTCATCAATGCAAGCATTATAAGCCTTGTCGTTTTCGTGTACAATTACTTCTACGTACGAGACATCGTAGTGATGGCATCGGTATCCATAAGTCTCTTTGCCGTGGTCCTCTTCGCCAGTATCTTCGGTACGTTCGTACCTCTTACGTTGGATAAGCTCAATCTCGACCCGGCACGAGCGACGGGTCCATTCATTACGATCACCAACGACCTCATAGGGATGTTCATCTATATGCTGATCACTTCACTGCTCAATTCCTACTTCAATGTCTAAAGTTTCCCTTCTCGCACTGGTATTCTTCGCAATGCTCCTCCTATTTTCCTGCAAAAGTAAGAAAGACTTCATCGAACGAGAGGCTGAAAGGTCGTACCGCATCGCATATAGTCCCAAGAAGTTCGAGATGAGAGCCGTATGGCTTCCGACAGTATTCCGGGGAGAGTACGCCACGATGACGCAAGAGGAGATGAAAGCAGACTTCAGACGCAAGCTCGATTTCCTTAGCAGCATAGGGTTCAATACGGTCATCTTCCAGATACGTCCCGAAAGCGATGCGTGGTACAAGAGTAGTCATGAGCCTTGGAGCAGATTCCTTACGGGAAAACAAGGGCAAGCACCCGAGCCGGAATGGGATCCCCTCACGTTCCTTATCGAGGAGTGCCACAAGCGTTGCCTTGAGTTTCATGCATGGATCAACCCTTACCGGGCAGCGACTAACGCTTCGGCCACGCTTGCTCCCTCACACCCCTATCATCGCAATCCGGGGATGTTCGTCACATACAACAATCAGTTACTGTACAACCCCGGACTCGATGCCAGCAGAGAGCACATCTGCACGATCGTGCGAGACATCGTGACGAGGTACGATGTCGATGCCATACACATGGACGACTACTTCTATCCATACCCCGTTGCAGGCATCCCCTTTCCCGACATGGATACCTTCCGTGCCAATCCCCGAGGATTCCAAGACATAAGAGCGTGGAGGAGAGACAACGTAAACCGGCTTGTCTCCGACCTTAAGCGCACCATCGAGAGCGTGAAGCCCTATGTGCGTTTCGGCATCAGCCCTTTTGGGATCTATCGCAACCAAAAGAACGATCCGGAAGGTTCGCGAACGAACGGGCTCCAGAACTATGATGACCTCTTCGCTGACGTATTATACTGGGACAAGATGGGGTGGGTCGACTACGTGATGCCGCAACTCTACTGGGAGATGGGGCATAAGGCAGCCGACTATACCGAGCTTGCCTACTGGTGGCAAAGGAACATCTCCACGGCACACTACTATATCGGACAGAGCGTCGAGCGCACGATGAAAGCGGACGAACTGCATCCGAAGCTCATCATTGCCCACAACACCTCTCAAGGCAGCTGTATGTGGCCGGGCGAAGAGATATTCAAGGACTACCGAAAGGTCGCCAATACACTCAAGAGTAAGTATTGGCTCTTCCCCGCACTCATACCTCCGTTCCTTACCGGTCAGGGGGCTGTCATTCCGGAAGTCGTGGCAGACATACGTATAGAGTCGATGCCCGATGGGCTCTACTTACGTTGGAGAGGTGATCTCTATCAAGGGGGCGGAGCCACGAAGTACTATGTCGTCTATGCCTATGACCGACGACGCGGAGGGCAGGACGGCACATCGCCCGAAGATATAGTGACCATCACCCGACACCCTTACTACAAACTCCCGAGGCTCAACGGGAAGACAAAGGTCACATACTACGTCACGCAGGTCAATCGGTACAACATCGAGAGCCCTATGAGCGAACGACTGAAGACCGTCATATAACAATGAACAGCAATACAACAGAATACAGATACAACCGAAGAGCGACACACCCCGTGCGAGTTGGGGGCCTTCACATCGGAGGTACTGCACCCATCGTCGTGCAGTCTATGACAAACGTCAATACAAACGATATAGAAGCCGGGGTGGCTCAAGCACAAAGGATCGTAGAGGCAGGCGGAGCGATGGTGCGCTTTACCGCCCAAGGGACCCGAGAAGCCCGATCTCTCGGAGAGGTACGTGCCCAACTTGGTGCCACAGGTATCACCGTTCCCCTCGTGGCTGATATACACTTCAACCCACAAGCTGCATACGAGGCTGCCCGCCACGTCGAGAAGGTACGCATCAATCCCGGCAATTTCTACGACCCGGCACGGAAGTTCAAGCAGATAGACTACACCGACGAAGAGTACGCCTCCGAAGTCAAAGCTCTGCAAAGTGCGTTCGCAGACTTCCTTTCTCACTGCAAAGCACACGACACCGCCATACGTATAGGGGTGAACCACGGGTCGCTCTCGGATCGCATCATGAGTAGATACGGGGACACTCCCGAAGGGATGGTCGAGAGTTGCATGGAGTTCCTCCATGTATGTGTGCAAGAAGGGTTCGACAGGGTCGTGATCTCCATCAAGGCCTCCAATACCATCGTGATGACTGAGACCGTAAGGCTCCTGTGCCACCGTATGGAGGAGCACGGCATGACCTTCCCTTTGCACCTCGGCGTGACCGAGGCGGGCGATGGAGAAGACGGCAGAGTCAAGAGTGCGACAGGCATAGGCTCTCTACTCGCAGACGGTATCGGTGACACCATCCGCGTATCGCTCAGCGAAGCACCTGAGGCAGAGATCCCGGTCGCAAACGTACTCGTGGACTGCGTTAGCGAGCAGGCTGCAGCACCTCAGGTCATATTCTCTCCGAGCGAGAGCGGGTGCGGGACCGCACCGGGACTATTCCCTGACAGGGCATTTCCTCTCGTCTTGGCGTACGCTTCGCCCGAGCTCAATACACTCAAGGGGGACGGACGCCCCGATCTCCTGATCTCTACAAGCGAACAACCCGAAGAGACTTATCCCGACTACCTACTCCTCAACGAGGAAGATATAGTACTCCTCACCGACCGCTCCATACTCTCGGGAGAGAGAAAGCTGCCCGAGGATAAGCTCCCTATCGTAGAGATCACCCATCAAGATATACCCAATACACTCAAAGTTCTCGGCAAAGTATGCACACGGCCCTATGTCGTCAAGGTGCGTTGTACTGCCCCTGCAGAGGAGGTACCCATACGGATGGGCTACTACCTCGGGGGAGCACTCCTGCGTGGGGAGTGTGCCGGACTACTTCTCGATGCTCCTACCCTCACGGCTACCGAGAGGGTACGGCTTGCCTTCGGGCTGCTCCAGTCGACCCGTCGCAGGATCACTAAGACCGAGTATATCTCCTGCCCCGGATGTGGCCGCACCCTCTTCGACCTCCAAGAGACGGTGGCACGTGTCAAGTCCGCGACGGCTCACCTCAAGGGTCTGAAGATCGGAGTGATGGGCTGTATTGTGAACGGCCCCGGAGAGATGGCTGATGCCGACTATGGCTATGTAGGGTCATCGCCCGGAGACATAGATCTCTACAAAGGGAAGGAGTGCGTAGCGCGAAAGATACCGCAAAGTGAAGCGGTCGAACGCCTGATCGAGCTCATCCGTTCGCACGGAGACTGGGTTGACCCCGATTAAGTACCACAACGAGACTGTGCCAGCCCTCCGACACAGTCTCGTTTGCTTTTGCCTCTTCCCCGACTGCTTTCTTGCCGATGTGCCGGGAGGAAATCGGCTCCGTACGGTAAGAAACTTTCGGATGACGGGATATGAAGTAAACACCGGGGGCTGAAAAGTAGCTTTCAGCCCCCGGTGTTTACTTTTGTGCCCTTGAAAAGCAGTTTTCAGGAGCGGCTTATCCCCTTATGTACGGGCGAGTATGATTTTGTTACGGTAAGTATTGCCATTCCCTTCAGATTATACCCTAAAAACGAATGGTTGCGAAGAGTATGAATATCCTATCTTAAGCATCTCGAGGTCGCTATCCGACGGTAAGGAGAGCGGCAAACTTGGAGTCGGGGCGCAGGGTCGTGAGGAGATACCGACCGGGCGAGAGCGTCTCCCCTTCGCGGTGCATACGATAGAGTGCCCGGGGGGAGACACACGTGTCAAGCAGCGACGACGAGGTCATACCCGCAGAAGGGAGATAGAGGATACCGAAGTGCGCTGCCCTCCCACCGAGAGGGTAACGCTCCGAGAGCGCAAGAGCGAGCCAGCCCATCGTAGGGCGTATATTGACCTCTATACATGGGTGTATATCGAGCTGCCCGGAGGGGGTGCGGTACGTTATGGTGTCTACCCCGATGACTCCCCGATAGCGTCCGAGAGGTAGCGCACTAAGTGCCGTGAGTAGCCGCTCGACATATTCATCGTGCCCGGTACGTGTGCCCTCCGCCCTCCACTTCTGATGTATCTCCTCTGCAGGAGCAATGCGGTTGCCTTGGTATCTCCCATCGGTCACGGTGAAGTCCGAGGGGCCCGCATAAGTAATCGTCCTACGGTCGTCACGCACGAACTCATACCCTCTGTCCGAGACTTTATCATACCTGTGCTCCACAAAGAGGAGCTTCTCTCCCGTACGCCCGCACCTCTTCTCTATCTCTTTCGTCAGATCCGCCCCATTGACGAAGGCGACGCCCCTGCCGGATGAGGAGAACTCCTCCTTGATGACATACTGCCCCGTACCGTCACAGACTGTATCGCTTGTACGAGGGATGAGGCCGGACGAGTAGTTCTGTGGGCGGAGTCGTACCATCTCCTCGACAAGGAGCACCGTATTTCGACGGCTCGCCCATCCTCTCATCTCTTCGACGGTATAGGGGACCGCATCCGAGAGACACCCATACCGAAGCTCCGGTGCCCAGCCCCAAGGAGCAAGCATATACCGCCCCACCAAAGCTCGTGGCAGATCCGATGGATCTAAGACCACATCGCTCCCCGATGCGAAATAGTAAGGCAGCTCCCACAGGTCCCACCTCATCCGAGCGACAGATGCGGAAGGGGTGAAGGCTCTATCTCCCAGGGCGACCGATGCCTCGTAACCAGGATTAAAAAAGTGCGCAAGAGGCATACCGCCTCCTGCGCACTTTACTATGGTATCTACGGAAGTCATCCGAGATTATTTATCGTCTTGATGCTTTCTGATATCTGCCATACGGTCCGTAAACCTCTGTAAGTCGCCCTTGAGGGCATCGATCTTACGCTGCACCTGCTTGGTCAGAGGATTGTCGGTACCGCTACCCGTAGGCCGGAAGAACCAAAGGTTGTTTTCATACTGCTTGATTTCCTCCTCGATACGACCCGTAATGCGTACCAGCTTACGATACTCATCGACAAGCTGATCATCCGTATAAGTCGATAGGTCTTGGTCGAACGACGAACGACGCCCTCCGCCCTTACCGTCGGACTTCTTCGCAGAACGTTGCAGCTCTCTCATCAAACCGTAGTAAGCATCATTGATCTCGTCTTTATTCTTATTGGGGACGTGGCCCGTATTTTGCCACTCTTCCTGCAATACTTCAAGGGCATCGGACATATCCTCCTGCGGGTTCGCCTTGAGAGCCTCTAACTTAGAGATGATGACACGTTTAGCTTTGAGGTTCTCCATGCGCTCGGCATTCTTTTCCTTGAAGTCGGCATGGCGGCTCTTGAAGAACGTATTGCAGGCATCGGAGAAAGTATGCCACAGTTTGGTCGCTTCCGCTACGCGAGTACCAAGGCCCCCGACTGCTTTCCACTCTTCTTGGAGCTTCATGATCTTGTCTGACGTCTTGCGCCACTCCTTACTATCCTTAAGAGCGACAGCCTGCTCTGCAAGGGCGCGATACTTTGCCAGCTTGGCGTCCACATCGACACTGAGTTCCTTGAGGAACGCTCTGCGCTTGGAATACAAGTTGTTTAGGGTTGTCCTGAACCTCTGATATATCTCTGCATTGTACTTCTTTGGGGCAAAGCCTATGGTACGCCACTCATCCTTGAGGGCGTTTATCTCATCCATGAACTTGCGCCATCCCTCACGACTTTCCGGAAGAGTGGCACTTGCCGCTTCGATGCGCTCACATAGCTCTGTCTTGCGCTGCAAGTTCTCCGTCTCCTTCTCACGCAATGAGGTGAAGAAGTCCTGATGTTTCTTGTTGATGACGGTAGAAGCCTGCTTGAACTCCGTCCACATCGCTTCACGATCATCGTAAGAGACGGGGCCCGTTTCCTTCCAACGATCATGGAGATGTTGCAGTTCATTGAACGCCTTGATTACATCCGGCTCCTCGTCCAATGCCTTAGCAAGCTCGATAAGTTTGGTCTTCTCCTCCTTATTCTTCGCAAAGTCGTACTCACGGAACTCGTTGGTGAGGGTATTTATTTCGTAGAACTTCTCCATCTGTTCCTGATATTGCTTCAGGATCTCCGACTTATCGTTCTGCGGCACATCACCAATCTCCTTCCACTCTTCCTGTATCTTGCGAAACTCTGCCTTGATCTTGCTGAAGTCTTCGGTGGAAGTGAGCAAGTCATTCATCCTACCGAGCAGTACTTTCTTGCGCTCAAGATTCTCTTCGTGACGGCGTTTGATTTCCTCATTGTGCTTATTGCGCAACTCCTTATAACGGGTCTGCAAATTAATGAAGCGGGCAATGAGTTCACCTTCATGACCTTCCGTATCTTCAAGATGCTGCTCTTCATCCTCATTCTCCGCCTCAGAGGGGATCGAAGTCTGGGATCTCTTGTAGATCAGAGCGGACAAGCGATCCATCTCCGCCTTGTCCGGCAATACTCCGGTATCGACTTTCTCGCCGATCGCTTGCAACAACTCCTCGACATCGTAAGCGTTGTTAGGTTTAGACTCCTCTTGCATCGGTTGTGTCTGTTCGGATACAGGTGCAGTAGTTTCCTCTGTCTCGGTCTTCTGGGTTATCTCAAGATCATGCTCCATAGCTCAATGTGTATTATGATAAAACAAGATCCTCACCTCACTGTGAGCGCATATCCTCGCAGGAGTGAGGGGGTAATAAAATCAACTTATCGGTATTTCATCCCGATTTCGTCCGGAAAGGTACAAAAAAAAGCAAATGCTCCATCTTTCTGCACCGTATTTTAGGTACAAAAAATACCGCACCTCGCATCGAACACTCCCAATACCTCCGGAATACGGACGAGGATGCAATAACAATGAGAGGGTGATGCTTTCGCATCACCCTCTCGGACAGATTAGATCTTTGTGTGATTTCTCCTTTAGTGGTCCCACTTGGGCTTGAACCAAGGACCTCCAGATTATGAGTCTGTTGCTCTAACCAACTGAGCTATAGGACCGGGAAAGATACAGTGAAGATAACACTGTGCTTTCGGACTGCAATATTACAAAGTTTTTTCGACATCCGCAATACCAGAGCGAAGTTTACGCTGCGAAAGAGGGGATATTTGCATAAATTCTCACTGAGAATCCCCATCCGTCGGGCACGGATTAGGGTCAGCCATCTTCAAGAGTCGTTTCAGTGTATTGAGATTACGTGTAGTTGTCGTAATCTTAAGCTTACGTTCGAGGAAGTTGTTGCTCAACTTCGATCGGCTTGCATCCCGTGGCAGATACATATACATCGCATGATCTGTGTAGGCGAACTCCTCTTCGCCGAAGTCCTGGTCCGCAAGCTCTTGCGCCTTTGCCCTATCCAATGCATCATTGTATAGCGTAAAGAAGAGGCGGCCCATATCATATTTCTCTGCGACAAAGGGATTACCCTCCAATACTTGTCGTATCTCTTCCGCCGTCTTTACCACAACCGAGAGGTCTGCACCTATATTCTCTCTGATGAGAGAGCATACCTTCTCGCCCGTCTCTTCGGATGAGAGAGCCGGACGAAGCACTATATTTCCGCTTTGGATATAGGTCTTCACCCCCTCGAAGCCGTCTTTTTCCAGGACTTCTCTCAGTAGAGACATCTTCGGGATATGGTTCTTGCCACTCGGCATCACGCCCCTGAGGAGCACGATATACGTTCGTTGTCTGTCCATCGGCGCATAAAATGCAAGAGAGCGTGCATATCTCAGGTGGATAAGCACGCTCTTCTTATGAGATTTTGTGCAATATTATGCTTCTTCGGTTGCAGGTGCTTCTGCTGCCACAGCGTCTACGGGAGCCTCTGCGACTACCATATTTTCAGATACGACAGTGAAAGGAACCTCTACCGCTACCTCTTTATGCAGACGGATCTTCGCAACATAGTCACCGATCTCTTTCACTGAACCCGATACTGATATCATCTTACGGTTAAGTGTGAAACCAAGCTTTTCGAGCTCTTCTGCCACTTGGATGTTGCTTACCGAACCAAAGATGGTACCGGTAGAACTTGTCTTGGCAGAGATAGTAAGCTTAACGCCACCAAGCTTTGCCGCAAGAGCTTCGGCATCGGCTTTGATTTGGGCGAGTTTGTGTGCACGTTGTCTGAGGTTTTCTGCCAGTACTTTCTGAGCACTTTCAGTAGCTATGACTGCAAGACCTCTTGGGATTAGAAAGTTGCGACCATACCCAGGCTTTACTTCAACGATCTCATCCTTGAAGCCGAGGTTGGCGATGTCTTCTTTCAAAATAACTAACATATTCTGTCTCCTTATTCGATGAATGATTTACTCTATATAATATAATGTGTGCTCCTGAGCTTACTTCATCAAGTCAGCTACGTATGGGAGCAGAGCCAAGTGGCGGGCACGCTTCACGGCTTGAGCCACACGGCGCTGGAACTTAAGGGAGTTCCCCGTGATACGACGTGGGTAGATCTTACCCTGTTCGTTGATAAACTTCTTGAGGAATTCAGGATCCTTATAATCCACGTACTTGATACCAGCCTTCTTGAAGCGACAGTATTTCTTCTTCTGTGCGTCTACGGTAAGAGGGGTTAGGTAACGAATTTCTGAATTTTGCGCTGACATGATTACTTTTCCTCCTTTACTTCAGTGTTGTTTGACTTAAGCGACCTTCTCTTTTCTGCGTACTCGTGCGCGAACTTGTCCTGACGGAACGTCAAGAAGCGAAGCACTTTTTCGTCGCGACGATAGTTCACTTCGAGAGTGTTGATGAATGAAGGCTCAGCCTTGAACTCAAGAAAAATGTAATAACCGGTAGACTTCTTTGCGATAGGGTATGCAAGCTTACGCAGCCCCCACTCTTCGCGGTTCACGAGCTCTCCGCCATTTTCGGCGATCAGGTCTGTGAACTTTCCTACCGCTTCCTTCATCTGATCTTCAGACAAAACGGGAGTTAAAATGAAAACGGTTTCGTAATTGTTCATCATAATGTATTTATGAAGTTAGTAATGAAATAATTTACCGGCGACAAAGATACGAATTATTTTTCGGATTTCAGTCATCCCCCATCCATCACTTCCAAATCTGCCCTCGTCGAGAGGTCGGTGGGGATAGGATTGGGAGGCATAGAGGGATTTATCATTTCACGACCCGGGGAAGGCAGAAGTGCGACACAAATCATAACAGATGCGGGAGGGGCTTACCCCGGTATAGGTAAAAGAGAGAAGAAGGTGCGGTAAAACCCAAAGACTCTCCAGGACCTCTTTAGGGGGATTACCGCACCTGTTTTTTCGTTCCTTATATCAACAACTTACGATACCTCCCGATGCTCTTTCCGAATTTATGCTTCTATGAGGACACAAAGCGTTAAACATTCCAAATGAGACCCGACCCATCGGAAGAGACTTTGCGGAGAAGACAAAATATACAAGGTGACACTCCAATGCCAAAGAGACTATCAGACTTTCTTATTTACACGATCTACACCCACGCTCATTGCGATAGAGAGACATAGTCAAAAGCAAAATTGCAACACCCCAACTATACTTTATACATAATATATGTGTATCCCATTTGTAAAAAGTCGTACCAAACATTGCATCCCTATGTACAATAAAGGTTAAGGTGGTAGGTAATACATAGATATGATATGACATAATTTTCATAGCTTTGTAGCCAAACTATTTACACACTAATCTAAACAAAAAACAGCTGTATGTTAGCAAACAAAATCAAGAGCGTTGGTTTGCTGCTTGTGGCACTGGTAGGCTTCCAAGTTGCCTCCGCACAAGCACTGCAACCACTGCCCATCGACCCACAGGTACGATACGGTAAGTTGGACAATGGCCTGACTTACTTCATTCGTCACAACGAACAGCCCAAAGAGCGCGCTCACTTCTACATTGCGCAGAAGGTAGGCTCCATGCTCGAGACCGATAGCCAGAGCGGTCTGGCTCACTTCCTTGAGCACATGGCTTTCAACGGGACGAAGAACTTCCCGGGCAAGAACCTCATCAACTATCTTGAGACCATCGGCGTCAAGTTTGGTATCAATCTGAATGCATATACCGGATTCGACGAGACAGTCTATACCATCATGGATGCCCCTACGACACGCAACGGCATCATCGACTCCTGCCTCCTCATCCTCCACGACTGGAGCAACAACATCACTCTCGACCATAAAGAGATCGACAACGAGAGAGGTGTGATCCACGAAGAATGGAGAGGGAATCAGAACGCAATGATGCGTATGTTCACAAACATCCTACCAAAGGTATTCCCCAACGACAACTACTACGGTAAGCGTCTCCCTATCGGGACTATGGATGTCGTACTCAACTTCAAGTACAAAGAGATCGAAGACTACTACAAGAAGTGGTATCGTCCCGACCTCCAAGCACTCATCATCGTAGGAGATGTGGATGTAGACTATGTCGAAGCCAAGATCAAAGAACAGTTTGCCGATGTCCCTGCACCGGTAAATCCTGCCGAACGCTTCTACACTGCGGTACCCGACAATAAAGAACCTATCGTCGCCATCGCCACAGATCCCGAAGCGACCATGACCGCTCTCTCCTTCAGTTACAGCAGAGACGTAATCCCCGCTGAAGTACGTGCGTCTGCCAACGGACTCGTGCTCTCATACCTCAATGGCGTCATCGCAAGCATGTTCGGCGAACGCATATCAGAAATCCTCCAGAAGCCCAATGCTCCATTCCTCCGTGCCTCTATGTCCAATGGAGACTTCTTCGGATTTGTGGTGACCAAGGACGCTCTTTCGTTCGACGCCATCGCTAAGGAAGGCGAGTATCTCAAGGCTCTCAACGCCCTTGTTGCCGAAATGAAGCGTGTGAAAGAGTATGGTTTCACGGCAAGTGAGTATGAACGTGCACGCACAAATATGCTAAAGTCTGTGGACGAACAGCTTAAGAGCAAGGCCAATCGCGGCAACGGTGCCTATGCCGACGAGTACAAGGACTACTTCACTCGCGGAGGCAGCATCTCAGGTATCGAGACCGAGCACAAGATCCTCAATATGGTAGCTCCACAGGTTACGGTAGATCAGGTGAACGAGTTCTTCAAGCAGCTCGCACACGGCGAGAACCTCATCATCACCCTTATGGGACCGGCCAAGGAAGGGTTGAAGTATCCGACCGAAGCCGAGCTACTCGCACAGTACAAGGCTGCGCTTGAGCAACCCGTAGAGCCGTATAAGGAAGAAGTATCCGACGAGAAGCTGATCGAGAAGCTGCCTAAAGCAGGCAAGATCGTTTCCGTAAAGAAAAACCTCCCATACGAGACCACACTGTGGACACTCAGCAATGGAGTGAAGGTTTATCTCAAGAAGACAGACTACAAGGACAACCAGATCATCCTCTCAGGTATGAGTCCGGGTGGCTACCAGATGCTTGATACCAATAAAGAAGTTGCCAACCTCAAGGTCCTCGACCAGGCGACCGGTCTCGGCGGTGTAGGTAAGTTCAGCAGCACACAGCTATCAAAGGCACTCACAGGTCGTACAGCGTCTGCAAGCGCAAACGTAGGTGAGTTCTACGAGACCGTATCGGGCTCATCTACCAATGCCGATGTCGAGACGATGTTCCAACTCATCTACCTCAAGATGACTGCCAACCGCAGCGATGCCGAAGCATACGAAGCGTTCAAGCAGCGCAACATCGAAAGCCTACGTAGCGCAAAGTCCAACCCCATGAGCTCCGTCTACTCCGATACCATCCCTGCAATGCTCTACCCGGGTGTGGCTTTGCAAGAATCGCTCAAGGAAGAGGACTTCGACAAGATCAGCTATGACCGTATCATGGAGATCTATCGTGAGCGTTTCGCTGACGGAGGGGACTTCACGTTCTTTATCATCGGGACTTTCGACGAAGCTACTATCAAGCCGCTTGTAGAGCAGTACCTCGGAGCACTGCCTAACCTTAAGAGAGGCGACAAGAGCCACTTCGAGAAAGCTCAGGGCGTGACCTCAAAGGGCGAAATCAAGCACTTTACAAAGGAACTTGACACCAAGATGGCAATGGTACTCGATATCTTCATCAGCAAGGTGCCATATACGCTCGAGTCACGTTTCAAGATGCAGATCCTCGAAGAGGTACTCACACAGCAGTATCAGCAGTCTATCCGTGAGGATGAAGGTGGCACTTATGGTGTAAGCGTCAATACAAACGTAAGCAAGCACCCGAAAGGCCAAGCTCTCCTCCTGATCAACTTCCAGACAGCACCCGAAAAGGCGGCTCAACTCAACGAGAAGGCCAAGAAGGAACTCTTCGAAATGGCTGAGAAAGGGATCAACAAGGAGTTCTTCGACAAGACGATCCAAAACATCGAAAAGAACTATACCGAAAGCCAAAGAGAGAACTCGTACTGGCTCGGCGTTATGACAAATAAGTTCTTCCATAACGAAGACAACCACCCAATCTACCTCGAAACCCTCCGCAAGATCACGCCGGAAAGCATCCGCGTGTACCTCAAGGAGCTTCTCAAGGAACATAAGTTCTTCGAAATGGTGGTAACATCAGAAGGCAAGCAATAATATACTCGCCACGTAATACCTAAAGGGAGCACCGTAAGACTTACGGTGCTCCCTTCGTTTTTGCCCGGACTATGTGCCATGGCATAGAGATAACGACACCACACTCCCCCGTCAGGCAAGTGTCCCGACCCTGACGAGAAGCGTAGAGCTACCGCACCTGAATCTATCATCTACCGGATCCGGAGTCATGTCCGGCAGCCGAACAGTAATAACCGGGAGCAGGATGCTACTCTTCTGCTGCCGAAAGTTAGAAACCAGCTCCTGAAGACCACTTCACATCCCATTATCCGAAAGTTTGTATCCGCATATGAGAGAGACCCTCTACCGGCACTTCGCAGTATCGGATACGCCCTCGACAACCTCCCACCATACCCTACCCCGGACTCCAGCCCACATGTCCGACAGGGGACCCGGGAGACAGCTCTCCCCTGATATAGGTACGAATGGGGACAAAAATACCTATTTCACTGTATTTTCCCCATTTTACCAATTATCTACTTTTGCAATGTCCAAATGCAGGACGTAATTTGACACTTTAATCAACCTATCACAAAAAAACATCTTTCCAATGAAAAAGTACTTCAATATCTTTGGGTCGCTTTTATTGTTCGCATTCATCCTCGTCTCTTGTAACAAAAAAGAGGACATCCCTGTGGCTTCGACCAAGGTTGCCATCGAAGACCTCGACGCAACAGCTTGGGACAAATGGGTCTACTTCTCCTTTGCAACCGGCAAGGAGGTCACGGTGACCGAGCCCGAGAAGAGCATGGAATGGGATGTCGCATTCCGTCGCAATAACTTCCGTATCAATGGAGCAAACGGCTTCAACGGCAAAGCCCAAGTGTGCTTGACGGAGAGTGAGGACTTCGATGCCGTAAGCAGCTCTGCAGCCAAGGCGTTCGTGGGCAATATCGAAGCGACCATCAAGGCGTCGAGTGGCATGGGTAAGCCGGTACAGATCGAAACGACTTACTATGTCTCCTCGGCTCCAACATTTGACAAGAATACGATCCTGCTCTTCAATGTCGATATGAGCAAGATGATGGAGGGAGCAGCAGCGATGTATCCTATCGTAAAGAAGATATTTGTCTTCCGAAGTGCAGACGGCAAGAGTCTGTACAAGTTCCAGATGGTACGCTCCGTCAATAGCAAAGGGAGCAATGGAGGCACCCTTTCATTCAACTATCAAAAGATCTAATCCCGAAAACAGCCACAGGAAATGATAGAGAAGAGTATCGTTAGGATATTGATACTTCTTTCCCTGTTCCTTATCGGTATCACGCCATCTTCTGCCATGAGCGCAGAGGATGGCGATACCCTTATCAGGGGGAAAGTAGTCTCAGGACACGAACATAAGGCAGTATCGGGGGCTCGTGTGGAGATTATCCTCGGACACAAAGTGTACAGTCAGGGACAAAGTGGTGAGGAGGGGGAGTTCGCCCTCGCACTTCCCAAAGGGAATAAGTCCGTGGTGATTATACGCATAAGCCACTTGTCCTTCGAGACATTGATAAAGAGGATCGGGCGGATCGGTACGGAAACAGATCTCGGTACGCTCCTCATGATGGAGAAGCAGGCAGACCTGAGCGAGTTTGTAGTCACCTCGACACGCTCGACACGCCACTTCACCGAGGTACCGGTGCGCACCCAGCTGATCTCCTCATCGCAGATAGCACGCATCGCTCCCGTGACGCTCAAGGATGTACTCCTATACTCTATCCCGGGGATAGAGGTATCTCAGCATGGGGGGAGTACAAGGCTTATGATCCAAGGTTACGAAGCGGCTTACTTCACATTCCTCATCGACGGTGAGGAGTTGGCGGGGCTCAACAGTGACGGTACGCCAGACCTCACACGCCTTAGCCCTGACAATATCGAAAAGGTAGAGGTGATAAAGGGGGCGGGCTCGGCTCTCTACGGATCGAACGCCGTAGGTGGGGTGATCAACTTCATCACCAAGCAACAAAGCAAGCCGCTATCGCTCTATGCCTCATCGGGCTATGTCAGCACAGGAGGCTGGGATGGCTACCTGGAAGCCGGGATAAAAAGAGAAAAGTGGAGCAATGCTGTCACCGCTTCTCTGGCACGTGAAGCATCCTATCCCGTACAAAACAGAGAGGGGAGTCAGCAGATCACGGTACTCCGAAGCGATATCGTCCGTGCAGGGAATAAATTCCGCTGGACACCATCGGAGCATCTGAAGCTGAACTGGGACGCTTCGTTCCTTCACCGCAGGCAGCACAGAGATGAGTTCAGGCACGACATGTACGACTATCTCACCAATAATATCAAAGCAACATACGGCTTAAGCGACAAGGGAAAACTCACTGCGACCTACAACTCCGACCTATCCTGGAGAGATCGCATATACCCTAAGGACAAAAGCGCAAGCCGTGAGACGATCCATAAGAACTACAAGCACTTGCTTCGCTTCCAGTACGACAGACACCTCGGTGAGGGCAACGACCTCAGTCTCGGCATAGAGGGTCACGGCGAACATATGCTATCCTACCAGATCAAGAGTGCAACAGCTCCCAAAAACATCATGTACGGGGTGATCTTCGGTCAGCACTTGTGGAGGCTGGCAAAGGGGCTTGACCTTATGTACGGCCTGCGTGCCGACATACACTCTACGTACGGGCTTCACCTTTCGCCCAAAGCGACGCTATCATACAAGCGTAGCGGCTGGATATTTCGTGGGGGATATGCTCAGGCTTTTAAGTCTCCTACGGTGATGGAGCTGTACTTCGACTGGTTTCACGGTGGGGGCAGCGGTTTTATGATCCACGGCAATCCCGACCTCAAACCCGAAAAAGCGACACAGCTTCTCGCAGGCGTGGAGTGGAGCAATGCCAGATTGTCTCTATCGGCAGGCATAACCCACACAATCTTTAGGGATCGTATATCCATGTATGTGGATGAAAAGAACGAGCGACACTACACCAATATAGATGGGACGCGCAAGATGACTACCGCAGATGCCCAGATGACCTGGCGGCCATGTAACGGACTGACCATAGGCGGATCGTATGTATTCACACACAATCCCAACTACCAAGTCATCAACGGTGTGCAAGTGAACCTCAACGATACCCGCCCTCACAACCTGATGATGAGGGTCGAGACCTACAAGGCTTGGTACAGCAAGTGGAGTTGTAGCGCAACCCTGATGGGTCAGTACCTCTCCGATATCGATCGAACTACCGTCAATCCCACGACTTTGCAGACAAATAAGCAGCACTTTGAGGGATACTCTATGTTCAGGGCATCGGCAAGCGTCTCCTACGACAACCGTGCAACCCTGACCGTGGGTGCGGACAACCTCCTGAACTATAAGGCAGATAACATCAACTTTCAGAATGCATCCCTATCCCCAGGTCGTATCCTATTCACAAAGCTGAGCCTTAGACTCCCTTGACGAAATAGATATTTAATATCAAAACATTCACTCATAACTCTAATGAAAAAGTCTAAACTCCTTGTCATCGCTGCGCTCTGTATCCTCATAGCGGGCGCACTTTACATTGCGTGGGACAGGTATGTCTCACCGACACGTATCGCCCTTGTCAATATGCAGGCGTTCATGTCTTCACCCATCGTCAAGTCAAACACCAACCCTTACGTCAAATATGATGTACTCAAGATCGAGGATTTCACAGCTCGTGAAGCATACGATATGGTCATCATTGCAGGAATGGGGCTTAAGATAGATGACGAAAAGCGTGCGGCTCTTCAGCAATACGCCGACGACGGGAATCCGATCCTCGTATATATGGTAACCAATCCGGCAAATGCTATATGCAGTCTTGACTCCGTCGCGGAGAAGAGTGTCTTGGATTATCTGTTCAATGGGAACAGAAAGAACTACGTATCTCTGGCAAACTACATCCGCAAGTATATTGATGGCAAAAGCTACTCTGCACCGGAGCCTCGGGAAGTAGTGCCCTCGGAGACCGATGTTTTCTATCACCTCGACGAGGAGATTGCCATAAAAGATATAACAGAGTTCGAAACTTATCTCAAGAGTATAGGACACTTCCATGAGGAAGGACCTAAGGTAGCTATCTGTGGGACGATAAGCGATCCATACAGTGGCAACAAAGCCAACCTGGACAGTCTTATCGTAGCTCTGGACAAGAAGGGATTCAATGTGTATCCGATACTTTCGGCTTCAAGGAAGTTGGAGTTTCTCGATGCCGTTAATCCCGATGCAATTCTCTATCAACCCCATGGCAGGCTTATGGGAGGTAAAGGAGATGAAACGGTAGAAGCCCTGAAAAGATACAACGCTCCGCTCTTCATCCCTATGACTCTTATGTCATCCAAGAAGGTGTGGGACGAAGATGTTATGGGAATGTATGGAGGTTTTATGTCTCAGAGCTTAGTGATGCCCGAGCTTGATGGGGCAGTCTATCCGTACGTTGTCAATACTCAAGAGGAAAATGCCGAAGGGATTGTCGAAACTGTTGCCGATCCGTCTCGACTAAGTAAGTTTGTGGATATCGTCGCCAATATGATGTCTCTCCGAAAAAAGCCTAATAAGGATAAGAAACTTGCCATATATTACTTCAAAGGACCGGGACAAGAGGGCCTTGCCGCCCAAGGTCTTGAGACAATGCCTTCGTTATACAATCTACTTGTTCGGCTCAAAGCAGAGGGATATACGATCAACCTTCCGGGAAGTGTCGAAGAACTCAATGGATTGATCATGTCACGAGGGCCGGTTCTCAATAGCTTTACAAAAGGAGCTATCGATGAATTTATGCGCCTATCCGCACCTCTCGAGATAGATGCCGAGGAGTATGACTCTTGGTTGCGCAAAAGACTTACACCCGAAAAGTATGCCGAACTCATCGAGAAGTATGGAGCAGCTCCGGGAGAGTATATGAGTGGAGTAAAGGATGGGCATCCGTACATTGCTGTTGCCGCCATCGATCTCGGTAACGTAGTGCTCCTCCCCCAACCGATGGCAGGTATAGGCGATGACTCTTTCGCTATTGTCCATGGTGCTAATAGTGCTCCTCCACATCCGTATGTAGCAGCATATCTGTGGGCTCGCGAGAGGTTCAATGCCGATGCCCTACTTCACTTCGGCACGCACGGCAGTCTTGAGTTTACTCCTCAGAAACAAGTTGCCCTCGGGGATGGAGACTGGCCAGATGCGTTAGTAGGGACAGTACCGCACTTTTACTATTATACCATTGCCAATATAGGGGAGTCGATGATGGCCAAGCGTCGTTCGTACGCTACACTTATCAGTTATCTCACTCCTCCGTTCGAGGAAAGTGCGATGCGTTCGGAGTTCCTGAAGTTGCAACGAGACATTATCTCTTACGATAAGTCGGATAGAGATGACATCAGGGATAAGTTCGCTCTCGAGATTAAACGGGAAGCAGTGCGCATGGGATTGCATAGAGAGCTTAGGCTTGACAGCACCCTCAATGTGCCTTTTACTGAAGACGAGATCCGTAAGGTAGACAACTTCGCCGAGGAGATTGCTTCGGAAAAGGTATATAGCACCCTTTATGTCACAGGCGTTCCGTACACGTCGGGGAAAGTTAAGTCTACCGTCCTCTCAATGTGTAGCGATCCGATAGGATACAGTAAGGCAGCTCTCGACCGGATGACGGGTAAGCTCTCCGAAGCCAACTATGCGAAGCAGCCTTTCCTCACGGCAAACTATCTGCAACCTGCGCAAAGGCTCGTGAACGACATACTTGACGGTAAGCAAGTCGATTCGACATTTATCTGCACCTATGCGGGTATTACGATGGAAGAGTTACGCAATGCTGTCGAGCTTACTACTCCGAAAGAGAACATCATGGCGTCTATGATGCAAGCGATGCAGAGAGGAGAGATCAAGATGGGTGCAGGGCATCCGGCAGGAGTACCGAAAAAAGGGAGCAAGAAAGGCGGTGGGCATCCATCGTGGATACCGAAGTTCGGCAAGCGTCCCGAGCACACGAAGTCTGCGACAGATACTACTGCCGTGGCATCCAAGCAGTCGGAGGCTCCGTCCATCTCCCCTGAGAAGAAAGCCAAAGCCGATGCAATCATGGAAGTTGTGCGGACATTGCAGAACGTGCAAAAGTACAAAGATGCACTTGTAAATAGTCCCGAGTTAGAACTTTCCGGTATCGTGAAAGCCCTCTCCGGCGGATATATCGAACCCTCATCGGGAGGGGATGCCGTGGCCAATCCATCGGCTGTACCGACAGGTCGCAATCTTTACAGCATCAATGCCGAAGTCACCCCTACCGAAGTCGCATGGGAGAAGGGCAAACGCCTGGCCGAAAGCACACTGGATACGTATGTCAAGAAGCACGGGGACTATCCCAAGAAGGTCAGCTATACGTTCTGGAGTAGCGAGTTTATCGAGAGCGGAGGGGTCACTATCGCTCAGGTACTTTATATGTTGGGAGTCGAGCCGGTACGAGATATGATGGGTCGTGTGAGCGATGTCCGTCTTATCCCTTCCGAAGAGCTGAAGCGTCCACGCATCGATGTGCTTGTGCAGACCTCGGGACAGTTCAGAGACCTTGCCGCTTCACGCCTCAACCTTATCTCCAAGGCCGTCTCCCTCGCTGCGGCAGCCGGAGGGAACGAAGCACATCACAATCACGTGCATGATGGGAACGTGAACATTGAGAAGAGACTTGTAGAAGCAGGTCTCTCGCCTAAGGAAGCTCGTGAGTGGGCTGGCGTAAGAGTCTTCGGAGGGGTCAATGGAATGTACGGCACAGGTATACAAGAGATGATCAAATCAGGGGATAAGTGGGACGACCGTGCCGAGATTGCCGAGGTCTATCTCAACAACATGGGCGCGGCTTATGCCTCTACGGACAACTGGGGTGCGGTAGCCAAGGGGCTCTTCCGTGCAGCGGTGGAGAACACAGATGTCATCATCCAACCGCGCCAAAGCAATACCTGGGGAGCCCTGAGCCTTGACCACGTGTTCGAATTTATGGGAGGGCTCAACCTCACTGTCGCAACAGTGACGGGGAAGGAGCCTGAAACCCTCTTCGCCGATTACCGAAACCGCAACAACGTACGCATGCAAGATCTCAAGGAAGCCATAGGGGTCGAGAGTCGAAGTACGATCCTCAACCCCCACTTTGTGAGCAATGTCACCAAGGGAGGCAACTCCAGTGCGATGCGTATCAAGGAGATTGTAGAGAATACTTACGGATGGGAAGTCTCCAAGCCCGAGGTGATCGACGATGAGCTGTGGGACAATATCTTCGATATGTGGGTCGATGACACACAGAACCTCGGTACACGCTCTTTCCTGGAGCAGCAGAGTCCTGCCGCTCTTGAGCAGATCACGAGCGTCATGCTCGAGACCGTGCGGAAGGGGATGTGGGACGCGTCTCCCGAACGTGTACAAAAGCTCGTGGACATACACCAAAAGGTAGTGGCAGACAACGGAGCATCCGGAGCCAGCTTTGCAGCATCCAATCAGAAACTCCGTGACTTCATCACCCAGAAGCTCAATCCCGAGCAAGTCAAGACGTACAACGAACGCATGGACTCTTCGCTCGAAAGACAGGAGAAGTCGGACGACAAGAGCATCGTGCTCAAGGAAGACAAGTCCGCCGCTCGCACCTCTGCGGCCCAACGTCCGCAAAAGGATGGAGACGATACCGCACTCTTCATCGGTATAGGCGCAGCGTTGCTACTTTTGTTCGGTTTAGGTATCTTCGCACTCAGGAAACGAAGTAAGCGGATGGAGGAGTAAGCCCCGTCCGGTGATATATACATTCACATCGAGATGATAACACTTGTCTACATCGTTATGCTTCTGTGTGTGCTGGCTGTCGCTGCCAAGCTCAGTCTCCTCGACTTCAAGCGAGGGGTCGTGTACGGTCTGCTGTTTGCCCTTTTCTCATGGGTCGTGATGCCGTATGCGATAGCCAGCGGTCGCAATGAGATTGCGAGCTATCTCTCTTCGCACACCGCAAGACAGTATGTAGCCATCCTTGTCACGGTGGAGTGTGCCATTGCTCTCGCTTTTGCGTTTAGAGAGTGGCACACTTTGCCCTCTTCTTCACCATCGAGGGAGAGTCTCCGGAGTCGCCTACGCATCATCATGGCAAAGCCGTTGTGGTGGTTTCAGAAGCATTACGTATCACTCCTCATCCTCCCTACGCTCTTTTATATCCAGACACAAGTATTGTATGCCCTCCCCGGAGTGGACTTCAAGGTACCCGCACTCCTTGTCGGTGGCGGCTCTTTGCTATTCTTCCCGCCTATGGCAGGGCTTTTCAAGTATGCCCTACCCCATAGGAATATGCGTGAGGAGCTGGCACTTGTACTCTCTGTGTTGCTTTGCGTGACCGCCCTCTTCTCGACGAATACGGAGGAGATGCTCTTTGCGCCCTCCGAGACGGCAGAGCCGGAGTTCCTCTCTTACCTGACGGCATTGGTGGCCTTTGCCCTGCTTTTCGGCATAGGATTGATATATGAAAGACGAAAGAAATACAAAACCAGACGATACAAACAATAACTTATGGACCTGATTTCCCAAATCCTTTTTGGCATTGCCAATAGTCTCCTTATCCCCGACATCATCCTGCTCATCATTCTCTTCGTGAGGTCGATCATGCTTGCAGGATCGTTCTACGGGCAGTTCATGACGAAGCGAAAGAACATGAACCGTCTCCAGCCCATCATTGACGATCTCAAGCACAGAGATATCGCCGAGCTGATCGAGGCGATGCCCAAGCGAGACAATGCTCCTGTGATACCCTACATGAGAGGGATCCTGGAGAACGGTGCCGACGAAGACTATGCAGAGTACATGATTACCAACTTCGAGATCCTCACGACCAAGGATCTCACGGTGAGCCGACTGCTTGCCAAGATGGGACCTGTGCTTGGGCTTGTGGGGACCCTTATAGCCATGAGCCCTGCTCTTGTGGGACTCTCTACCGGCGATATCGGTGGCATGGCGTACAATATGCAGGTGGTCTTTGCTACAACTGTGGTCGGGCTTGTCATCAGTGCCGTAGGTCTGATCACCCTCCAGTACAAGCAGAGATGGTATGCCAAGGATGTGAACAACCTCCTCTATATCTCTCGAGTGCTTCAACAACGCCACAGTACCCGCTCATGATACCCGAAAGCCAATCCAACAACGCACAGGATCGCCATGCCGAACCGCGTCGGCGTCACCGTCGTCGCACCAGTATGCTCGAAGATAACGACGAAGACCCGCTGAGTGTCATAGTCAATATGTTTGACGTTGCGATGGTCTTTGCCGTCTCTCTCATGGTTGCGATGGTAATGCATATGAACATGACAGAGATCTTCGGTAAGGAAGACTTCACCATAGTGAAGAATCCCGGTAAGGAGAATATGGAGATCATCACCAAAGAGGGACGAGAGATCAAGAAGTTTACCCCCAAGGAGCAGCAAGACTCCTCGTCCAAGAGCAAAGGGCGTCGTGTCGGGGTAGCCTACGAGCTCGAGAACGGAGAGATCATCTACGTGCCCGAGTAGTGCCCATCAGCATACACTGAGACAGAGAGACTGTGTCGCAATCCCACCTGCGACACAGTCTCTGTTTTATACGTACGTTACCCAAAAGTGCTGAGATACCGCTACAAAAGGGATCTCTACGGTATCCGAAGTCGTAATCCGGGACTGAAAACCAATTTTCAGTCCCGGATTATTACTTTCCAACCGCAGGACATTGATTTTCAGCTCCGGATTACAACCACATGTACGGCAGCACCTAATATTGCGACCGGTTACGGGCAGCTTCCGTCCCGTAAGATTGTATCTCCCCACTACTAAGTCCGGAAGATGCAGAGGGGGCCCACAGAGCTCCTCGCCCAAGCATCTTCGCCACAGACGCGGCACCTCGTCTCGGAGCGTAGGTGCTTTGACTTTTGGGGTTATTTTTTGTAGTTTTGTATGGAGCGCATTGCTCCGATCCGAATTATCAGTAATATACAAATACCCTATCAGCTATGACGCACGACGAAATCATACTTGCCATATTCAACGGCACGGACCGTCCGGGCGTGACCGCCTCACTGACGGAAGTCCTTGCCGACCACGATGCCACCATCCTCGATATCGGTCAGGCAGACATCCATAGCCACCTTAGTCTCGGTATACTTTTCAGTGCCAACAAGAATACGTCGGGGACAATCCTCAAAGACCTTCTCTTCATGTCCAATGAACTGAATGTCAATGTCACGTTCCGCGCCATCAACCCCGAAGACTATACCGAGTGGGTACACAATCAAGGAAAAAATAAGTACATCATCACCGTACTGGCGAAGAAAATATCTGCCGACATGATGGCAGCTATCACAAGAGAGATCTCCAACCAGGGGATGAACATAGACGACATCAAGCGACTCACGGGACGCATCCCCCTGATAGAGCAGGAGCGTGTGCCGAAAGCAAGTATCGAGCTGTCGGTACGTGGCACCCCGCAGGATAAGGTCTTGTTGCAGAAACGCTTCATGGACTTTACGAAGCAGTATGAGATGGATCTGTCGTTCCAGCAGGAAAGTATGTTCCGCCGTATGCGTCGCTTGATCTGCTTCGATATGGACTCCACGCTGATCAAGACGGAGGTGATAGACGAGCTTGCCATGCGTGCCGGTGTGGGAGACCGGGTCAAAGCCATCACAGAGTCGGCCATGAGAGGAGAGATAGACTTCAACGAGAGCTTCAAGCAGCGGGTAGCCCTCCTCAAAGGTCTCGACGTGTCGGTGATGAAAGATATAGCCGAGCACCTGCCCATCATGGACGGCGTAGATCGGACTATGCGTATCCTCAAGAGAGTAGGCTTCAAGATCGCGATCCTTTCCGGAGGATTTACCTACTTCGGTAAGCACTTGCAAAGCAAGTACGGTATAGACTATGTATATGCCAACGAACTCGAAGTGGGAGAGGATGGCAAGCTCACCGGACGACACCTCGGAGACATCGTGGACGGTAAGCGCAAAGCCGAGCTCCTCAAGCTCATCGCGCAGGTGGAGAAAGTGGATATACGCCAGACCGTTGCCGTAGGTGATGGAGCAAACGACCTGCCGATGATTGCCACTGCCGGGCTGGGGATAGCATTCCATGCGAAACCGAAGGTAAAAGAGAGCGCAAAGCAATCCATCACGACCATGGGTCTCGATGGCATCTTGTATTTTCTCGGGTACAAAGACTCGATCATCGACGAGGTAGAGTTCAATATCTGATACACCAAAGATTACTTAGACAAAGATGATACGACACATCGTGATGTTCAAGCTCAGCGAAGAACTGTGCGAACGAGACCTATTCGACATCATAGCAAAAGCTAAAGAAGCCCTCGAAGCACTACCGCCCAAGATAGATGTGCTACGAGACCTCAAAGTGTACACCAATATAAATCCCCGTGAGGAGTACCACTTCTCCCTCATCGCAGACCTCGGCACTTACGAAGACATAGATACCTATGCTCTACACCCCGACCACCAAGCGATCGTGCGAGAGATCATAAAACCTCACGTCGTGAAGCGTGCCTGCGTCGATATAGAGCTACCGGAGTGATGGAAAGTATCGGTACGCTCCTCCTGGGTCACGCCACCGAAGCTCTTGTCTGCGACAAGCTGAGGGAGGAAGGTATGGTAATCCTCGAACAGAACTACCGATCCGGACGCTACGAGATAGATATAATTGCTATGGATGGGCGTGTCTTGACCTTCATAGAGGTCAAGACACGCCCTTTCGATGTGCAGATGGAAGAGGTGGGAGAGCTGATCACACCTGCCAAAGAGCGGCGTCTCGTGGCTGCCGCCGACGCCTACTGTCGTTCGTGCCGAGCGGAGTATGAGAGTTGCAGGTTCGACTTCGTATTCGTCACCGATAGCGGGAAAGATCTCAAAATAATGCACTTTCGTGAGGCCTTCATCCCTTCGATGGATTAGAGGATGTCGAAAAATATCATATCTTTGTAAATAGACTTGGTGCGGACTGTTGCCAAAAGTTAGCAGACCGCCATATTTCACACCAAACTGAGTAGCACCATGCAGAAATATATCTTCGCTTTACTCCTCGCTTGCGTAGGAGCAACGGCTTCTCTTGCGCAGTCTCGCGTGGAGAAGTTTAGCCTATCTGATACCGGAGACAACAGGATAGTATATGCTCTGCCACAGACAAAGTTCTATGTCGTAGTCACAGTAGAGGAAAGCCTCTTCGAGCCGGGACCGTTTGCCCTTTATGCCGAGCGTTATCTCGGGATCAAATCTCCCGGTATGACGACCTCACGATCCTTCAGCATCAAGGAGGTAAAGCTCGGCACATACGGCATAGCTGACTCGGAACAGAGGTACACCGTACAGTTCAAGAACGGCTCAAACGCACCATTCGTAAGCCTCACAAGCGATGGCATACTCTGTGCCATCAATACAGACTTCACGGAGTCGGTAGCCCTCCCTGCCGACAGGCAGACGGACTTCGGCCAAGATGCCGCTTCGGCAGCCCTGTCCTCAATGTCCGAAGAGTACGTACAAGCGACCTCCGTGACCAAACAAGCGGAGATCACGGCGCGAGAGATATTCAGACTCAGAGAGAGTCGTGTGAGTGTAGTGAGCGGGGAGTCGGAGCAGCCGTTCCCCGACGGGGAGGCAATGAAAGTAGCCATCGCCGGGATAGACAAACAGGAAAAGGCACTGACGGAACGATTTGTGGGCAGCACGAAGACACGCACCCGCACCGTAGTGATACGAAATATAGACGCCCATGTCCCGGGACAGCAGGTGGCTTTCCGCTTTTCCGAAACACTCGGCCTGCTACCTAAGGATGACCTTCGCGGAAATCCGGCATACATCGATGTGAAGATATTGGAACAAGCCCCCGAACTGTCGCCAAAAGATGCGGCACGTAAGGAAAAGAGTCTCAAGGGAGTGATATATATCTTACCGGGAAAAGTATCCGCAACAGTGCTATACGGTAGTAAATCTCTCCTATCCGGAGACTTCGATGTCGCACAACTCGGAAGCAAAGAATCGCTCGCCCCTGACCTTTTTAGCAGTAAGAAAGGTCGTGTCAGCGTCATCTTCAACCCGCAGACCGGTAGTGTACGCCGCGTCAATAGCGCACAATAACAAACAACCGATAGAGAAACTACAAAAATTCATACTACAAAACCTATTCATTTACTTACAAAATCTATGGAACAAAAAAAGAAACACCCAAATGGTTTGATAGCCGCGGCGTTGGCCAACATGGGAGAACGCTTCGGCTTCTATACCATGATGGCGATCCTTGTCCTCTTCCTCGGTGCGAAGTTTGGCCTTAGCGAAGATCAAGCCGGTCTAATCTATTCGACTTTCTATTTCGGTATCTACGCCTTGGCTCTGCTCGGAGGTATCCTGGCTGACCGTACTCGTAACTACAAGGGTACGATCATGGCGGGTCTTGTATTCATGACCGTAGGTTACGGTATCCTATCGATCCCAACCACGATTACGCTTGACAACAAGACAGTGATGCTTATCTTCACTTGCTTCGCCCTCTTCGTGATTGCTCTCGGGAACGGTCTCTTCAAAGGAAACCTCCAGGCCCTCGTAGGTCAGATGTACGACAGGGGCAACTACAGTAATAAAGAACGTGACGCTGGCTTCACGCTATTCTATATGTTCATCAACGTAGGTTCGATGTTCGCTCCGTTCGTTGCACCTACCATTAGGGAGTGGTGGTTGAAGTCTCATGGCTTTGCCTACAATGGTAAGTTGCCGGAACTTTGTCACATGCATCTCGGTGGTGAGACAATGACTCCCGAAATGCAGGAGAACTTCCGCCAGATGGCGACAGAGGTTTCTCTGAATGGTACAGTAACAGATCTTACGACCTTTGCGACACAGTATCTGGATGTTTTCAACACAGGGTTCCACTACTCTTTCGCTGTGGCTATATTCACGATGCTTATCTCTCTGGTAATCTTCTTCGTCAATAAGAAGAAGTTCCCCGATCCGAGAGAAAAGAAATCATCTGCAGATCACGGTGCTTATGTGCCAGAGATGGATCCAAGAGAAGTAAGACAACGCATCTTCGCTCTTGCAGCAGTGATGGCTGTCGTTATCTTCTTCTGGTTCTCGTTCCACCAAAATGGTCTTACCCTTACGCTCTTTGCCAAGGACTTCACTAACCTCAACTACTTCAAAGACTCACTGGGCTTCAGTATGTCTCCGGAGCACTTCCAGAGCTTCAATCCATTCTTCGTAGTGACATTGGCTCCGGTAGTATTGGCGTTCTTCAACTTCTTGTCCAAGAGGGGTCTTCACATCACCACCCCGATGAAGATAACTATCGGTATGGGTCTTGCCGCACTTGGGTTTGTTATCATGGCTGCCGGCTCTACCGAGCTTCCTCTTCTCTCTGCGTCTAAGGAGATGAGCCCGGCCGAACTTGATCCGTTCCTTGTATCTCCATGGCTGCTTATCATTACATACCTTGTCCTTACGATAGCCGAGCTCTTCATCAGCCCGCTCGGTCTCTCATTCGTATCGCAAGTTGCACCTCCCAAACTCCAAGGGTTGATGCAAGGGATGTGGTTGCTTGCAACAGGACTTGGCAATCAGCTCCTCTTCATTGGTGCTATCTTGTACAAGAACATCGCTATCTGGCTTACATGGTCTGTATTCGTTGTCGTATGTCTTATCTCTATGGGCATCATGCTTTCTATGGTGGGATGGCTCAATAAAGTAACAGGACAGAAGAAATAATATAGCATTCTGCACGCACCTGACGCAATATGCACTCTGAAAGAACCATAAGGAGACAAGCTCCTTTGCGCTTCTTGAGATGGAGCCGTCGGACCTCAGCGACCTTTCACAGTATAGGTCGAGAGGTGACGATAGGGCATCTGGCAGGCAATGTCGTAGAACGCCTTGCCCTCAAAGGGAGCATGAACGGAATCTTATGGGTACTTTCTCGACGGGGAGTCACCTCAGTCATGAGCGAAGGTACGGTTACAGATGATGACGAGTCCCTGTGGGGAGAAACCTCCTTAGCAGTCTCTGTGGTCACCGTTGCCACCTCTTCAGATGATGCTTGCATAGATATAGCGTTCGGTCACTAACCATATGCGACCTGTCTTCGGGTATTCTCCCGGAGGCAGGTCGCTTTTTTGTTTACACAACTTATACTACGATCTACATTGAATATACAGACTTTAAGCGAAAAGATCATCAAGGGCTATCGGATTGACGATATAGACCAACTACTTTCTATCGTTGAGACGACACCCGTTCAGGATCTCTATGATGCCTGCCACCGTATCACGAGGGAGATACATGGGGACGGATTTGATACATGTACCATCATCAACGTCAAGAGTGGACTATGTCCCGAGGACTGTAAGTGGTGCGCTCAGAGCGGACATTATGCTACGGGTTGCGACACGTACGATATCCTAGAGCCGATGAAGTGTACAGAACAAGCCCTTCATAACGAAAGGATGGGCGTCAAGAGGTTTTCTCTCGTGGCAAGCGGTCGCAGACCGAGTCTCAAAGATACCGACAGGTACGTCCGCATCATACGAGACATCAAGGCAAATAGCAGAATCGCTTGTTGTGCCTCTCTGGGTCTGGCGACCGAAGAGACCCTTCGACCCTTGCGCGATGCGGGGGTCGAGACATACCATTGTAATATGGAAAGTGCACCGTCATTCTTTCCTTCACTCTGTTCGACCCATACTCAGGCTGACAAGGAGGCGACCCTCCGTGCCGCCCGTAGCGTAGGGATGCGAGTCTGTTCAGGAGGTATCATCGGGATGGGCGAGACAAGACGGCAGAGAGCTGAGTTTGCCCTCTATCTCAAGAGCCTTGACATCAAGAGCATTCCCCTGAACGTATTGCAACCGATCCCCGGTACGCCACTCGCACAGACCGACTCTCTCTCTGCCGAAGAGGTATTGCTGGCCGTCTGTATATTCAGATTAGCAAACCCGGATGCCTATATCCGCTTCTCCGGAGGGCGAGCACAGCTCGATCGGGAGACACAGAAGCAGGCACTATACATCGGAGTAAATGCGGCGATTACGGGAGACCTTCTTACCACCGTTGCGTCGGTGACACGGGAGGATATGCAACTTTTCAACGAAATGAACTATGATACCACGGCACACACTACTTGGCAATCATGACGACTGACGAACTTCTTCGATGGGATCGCACCCATCTATGGCATCCTTATACCTCCACGATCGATCCCCTTTCGGTATATCCCGTAGCAGGGGCAGAGGGGGTACGCATACGACTTGAGGATGGGAGAGAACTCATAGACGGGATGTCCTCATGGTGGTCTACGATACACGGGTACAATCATCCGGTACTCAACGAAGCCCTTCGCTACCAGAGCTTACAGATGTCGCACATAATGTTCGGAGGGTTTACGCACAGGTCGGCGGTCGAGCTGGGGAGGCTACTTGTTGAGGAGGTATTGCCCTCAGGACTTGACCGGCTCTTCTATGCCGACAGTGGCTCTGTGGCGGTCGAAGTTTCGCTGAAGATGGCTCTCCAGTACCAGATCGCAAGAGGGGAGAAGCAGCGCACGAAGTTTGCCACCATACGTAGCGGTTACCACGGGGACACGTGGCACGCCATGTCGGTGTGCGACCCTGTCACGGGGATGCACGGACTTTTCGGTAGCGCATTACCGGTGCAGTATTTCGTTCCTCAACCATCCGTCCCCTTCGATGCAGACTGGGATGACACTGCTCTCGACCCCATGCGGGCACTTCTCACGGCTCATGGCAACGAGATTGCGGCAGTGATTGTCGAGCCTGTGGTACAGGGAGCCGGGGGGATGTACTTCTACCACCCACGATACCTCGAAGGGTTACGCTCGCTGACCGACAAGTACGGCACCCTACTTATCTTCGACGAGATAGCGACCGGCTTCGGTCGTACCGGCCAACTCCTTGCCACCTATCACACAACGATACACCCCGACATCATCTGCCTGGGGAAAGCACTCACCGGTGGGTATATGACACTCTCGGTGACGGCAACCACCCAAGCCATTGCCGATACGATCTGTGGAGGAGAAGCAGGATGTTTCATGCACGGGCCCACTTTTATGGCCAATCCCCTTGCGTGTGCCGTAGGAGCGGCATCGCTCCGTCTGCTTCTCTCTTCCCCATGGCAAGAGCGTGTACAACAGATCGAGCAACACATGCGAACGGGCCTCTCCCCCCTCGCGACCCATCCCTCCGTCCTGGAGGTGCGATGCCTCGGAGCCATCGGAGTGGTAGAGATGAACGAACCTGTCGATATGGCACGCCTCATACCTATGTTTGTGCAAGAGGGGATATGGATCCGACCCTTCGGGCGACTGGTGTATGTCATGCCGCCTTTCGGGGTTATTGGAGACGAAGACCTCGATCGTCTGATCTCAGGTATGGTAAAAGTAATACACAACTATTCCATCGATGGAAGATAGGTACGCACATTACGAGGCTCTGCTTGCGAAACTCTCTGTCGAAGGCGTGCGGCGCACACTCCCCGAGCTCGATCTGCGAGGGAAGTATGTACGTCTCGACGGTCGTCTCCTCCTGAATCTTTCGGGCAATGGTTACCTCGGTCTCAGTGCATCGGGAGCATACAGCGACGGCTTTGATCCCATGCAGGCACAGTGGACATCGGCTTCGTCCCGGCTACTGACCGGCAACGATACGCCATACACCCGATTTGAAACACTACTGAGAGATACCTATGGCGTCGAGAGTGCACTCATCTGGGAGAGCGGTTACCATGCCAACTCCGGCTGGTTGCCCACCCTTGCCGATGCCGATACGCTCATCGTTGCCGACCGTCTCGTACACGCCAGCATCATCGAGGGGATCCGTCTCTCCAAGGCTCCGTTCATTCGTTTCCGACATAACGATCTCGTACATCTCCGGGAGGTTCTCGCTACCGAAGCACCCCGATACCGCCGTGTATGGATTGTGACCGAAGCCCTCTTCAGTATGGACGGCGACCTTGCTCCACTCAGAGAGATTGTAGCTCTGAAGCGAGAGTACCCCAACACATTTCTGTACGTGGACGAAGCACACAGCGTAGGGGTCTATGGGGAGAAGGGGCTCGGCTATGCCGTGGAGCAGGGAGTCCTCCCGGAGGTAGATATACTTGTTGCAACACTTGGCAAGGCCCTCGGATCGGTAGGTGCGTACTCTCTCCAGAGGGAGAGCCTGCGTTCGCTTGCCGTTTCCACCTCTCGTCCATTCATTTATTCGACTGCGCTCCCACCCGTTTCGGTTGCGTGGAGCGAACATATCTTCCGTCTCCAGATGCAGATGGACGAAAGGCGTCGGCACCTCCGGGCACTTCGGACACTTGTAGCCGATAAGCTCGGTATCTCTGTGCCGTCACAGATCGTACCGATCATCGCTCCGGGCAATGACGCCTGTACGACCCTTGCCGATCGACTCATAGATGCGGGCTATTATGTACGCCCTATACGTCGTCCCACCGTCCCTGCGGGGCAAGAGCGTATCCGCCTTTCGCTCACCGCCGATATGACACACGACGAGGTCAACGACCTATGCGATCACCTTATCCAAATACTTAGAGAGAAATGAACTGTACGCTTCATCATGACACGCCAGGGCATCCGTCGTCCCGACTGCTCATATACTTCACCGGCTGGGGTACGACCCCTGAGGTGGTAGCACACCTTGCTCGCCCCGTGGGGTGGGACTACTGCACATGCCACGACTATACGCACCTCTCGCCCGAAGAGCTTCCCGACCTCTCCCCATACGACGAAGTCGTTGTCGTTGCCTGGTCGATGGGCGTATGGGCTGCCGAAGAGCTTGCCGCATCATTCCCTCCCAATACATACGGGGTAGCTATCGCCGGCACACCGATACCTATGCACGATGATTACGGTATCCCGGATCTGATCTTCAGAGGTACGCTCGAGGGGCTCAATGATGAGAACCGTGCCAGGTTCGATCGCCGGATGTGCGGCGGGAAGTCCCTGCTCGCACTCTACCAATCTTTCTCTGCGCGCAGCACCGAAGACCTAAGGGACGAACTGCTCAGCGTGTACGGGCAAGTGAAAGGTATGCCCATCCGTCCCCCGAAGCTCCGCTGGCGACACGCATACGTGGGAAGCAAAGACCTCATCGTCCCGGTGCACAACCAGCAACGCTACTGGTCTGAGCACGGCGTCTCGGTACATGTGCTCGATGGCGTGGGGCACTATCCTTTTACGTTGTACAGCAAATGGGAGCAACTACTATGATCATAGACAAAGGACTTGTACGTCGTCGCTTCTCCTCTGCCGTCAGCCACTACGACAGGGAAGCGACTCCCCAGCGTAAGGTCACGGAGCGACTTGCCCTACTGCTCACCGATGTCCCGCCCCCTCCCGAGGGAGAAGTCCTGGAGATAGGTTGCGGTACGGGACTCTTCAGTGCCAAACTGGCAGAGATGTACGGGGGATGCCATCCGCTTGTCTTCAATGACCTCTGCTCCGATATGGAAACACCATTGAGGGAAAAGATAGGAGACCGCCACAGGTTCTATGCCGCCGATGCCGAGACAGAGAGATGGGGGAGCGGATACTCGCTCATCGCTGCGGCCTCCTGCATACAGTGGTGGCAGGAGCCATACACCTTCTTCGACAAGGCTTACGATGCTCTTCGTCCCGGAGGGGTAGTTGCTTTCGGGACATACGGCGAGCGGAACCTCTCCGAGCTGCGTCGAGTGACCGGGATGGGGCTGCGTTACGGCACAGCAGATCAGATCCGTTCGCGGCTCGATGCCGTCGGCTTCGGAGAGATACAGATAGAGGAGGAGGTATATGAGCTCACTTTCCCCGACCTCGTATCCCTCCTGCGCCACCTCAAGCTCACAGGAGTGAATGCCATAGGTACGACAACCCGATGGACTCCTCGCCTACTGGCAGAGAGCGAAGAGCGATACCGCTCCCTCTTTGGCAGGCCCGACGGAACCATCCCCCTATCCTACCACGCAGTCATTGGCACTGCTCGCAGACCATCTGACCGATGACCGATGCAGTGAGATGCCTCAAGGAACTCCATTCATACGGACATAAACTTACAGACAACAGGGCACAGACCGTTTTTCAGAGGCGGAAAGATAGTTTTCCACCCCTGAAAATTAGAAATCAGCTCCTGAAAACTACCTACCCGCCCCTGAAAAGTGATTTTGATACGGAAGAGACCGACTCAGCTACGTGACGCCTGTATCTTTCTATAAGATAGCAAGAGAAAAAGACCTCGGTAGAAAACCTCTAAAACACCCCGGGAGTACCCTTTATTTCTCCCACTTTCGGAGCTTTCCGAAGCAATGTTTCCCCCTGTAAATGAGAAAAAAGACGGTAACGCCTCAAGAAATTTGAAAAGATCAGGTACAGTCCGCCTGATATAATTGCGTTATATGGTTTTTTGGGCTTATCTTTGCACATCCGAATATACAGTATTATACATAGCAATACCTTATTTATGGCGTATACAAGCAATGTAATGATTGTCCGTCACAAGCTATTGGCAAACCTTGTCAAGCTATGGAAAGAGGACAAATTGGTCGAGAAGATAGACCGTCTGCCTATCGAATTGAGCCCTCGCAGATCCAAACCTCTCGGTAGATGTTGCCCCCACAAGGAGCGTGCAGTATGGAAATACAAGTGCTTCCCTCTCCTGGGTTTCGATATGACAGATGAGGAAGACGAGGTGGATCTACTCTCCAAGTATGCACGTAAGGCCCTGGAGCGTAAAGTCCCCACTAAGGAAAACCTCATGTGCGTCATCGATGAAGCGTGTACCTCCTGCGTACAGATCAACTACGAGGTATCCAACCTCTGTCGCGGCTGTGTGGCACGTAGCTGCTATACCAACTGCCCAAAGGATGCTATTTCTTTCCAAAAGAACGGACAAGCACAGATAGATCACGATACCTGTGTCAGCTGCGGTATATGCCACAAGTCCTGTCCTTACCACGCCATAGTATATATCCCCGTGCCCTGCGAAGAGGCTTGTCCGGTGAAAGCTATCACCAAAGACGAGTACGGGGTAGAACATATAGACGAAAGCAGGTGTATCTACTGTGGGAAGTGTCTCAAGGCATGCCCGTTCGGTGCTATCTTCGAGATCTCTCAGACCTTTGATGTACTCCAAAGCATCCGCAGAGGCGAGGAGGTGATAGCGATCATCGCCCCGGCTATCCTCGGGCAGTTCAAGACGACCATCGAACAGGTCTATGGAGCATTCAAGCAAATCGGCTTCGCCGATGTCATTGAGGTGGCTCAGGGGGCTATGGACACGACAAGCAACGAAGCGCACGAACTCCTCGAAAAGCTCGAAGAGGGACAACCCTTCATGACCACATCATGCTGCCCATCATACATAGAGCTGGTCAATAAGCATATCCCCGAGATGAAGCCTTTCGTGTCCTCGACAGGCTCGCCTATGTACTACGCTGCACGCATAGCACGTAAGAAGTATCCGAATGCCAAGATCGTCTTCGTAGGGCCTTGTATAGGGAAACGCCAAGAGATACGCAGAGACGAAGAGGTGGATATGATCCTGACTTTCGAGGAAGTGGGTGCTATATTCAAAGGGATGGACATCGAGCTCGAACAGGCTCCGGAATACAAGATGGCTTTCAAGTCCATGCGTGAGGCTCATGGCTTTGCTCTCAATGGCGGGGTTATGGGGGCTGTCAAGGCTTATCTCGGTAAGGATGCAGAGAAGGTCAATGGCTTTGAAGTCGCCGACCTCAATAAGAAGAACATCACTATGCTTCGCACCTTCGCCAAGACCAAGAAAGCACCGGGGCAGTTCATCGAAGTAATGACCTGCGAGGGCGGATGCGTCACCGGACCGGGTGCATACAACGATGTGGTCTCAGGGCGTAAACAGCTTGTAAAGGTACTGCCCAGCATCAAGGAAAGCTATGCCGGCGAGGATTGATATTCTCGAACGTACATATACCCTTCCCGATGAGGATCTCATAGATATCCTCACCACCTCCGATACAGATACCTTAGAGTATCTGTATCGGAGGGGTCGTGAGATAGCACAGGCTCACTTCGGCAATAAGGTATTCCTGCGCGGACTCATCGAAGTAAGCAACTACTGTCGCAACAACTGCTACTACTGCGGACTGAGGAAAGACAATACGGAGTTGCCGAGGTACAGACTCTCCAAGGAGGAGATCCTCGAGTGTTGCCATGAAGGTTACGCCATAGGGCTGCGGACATTCGTACTCCAAGGCGGTGAAGACCCGAAACAAAACACCTCATGGATAGTAGATGTGGTACGCGAGATGCGTACCTGCTATCCGGACTGCGCCATAACCCTTTCGCTTGGTGAGAAGTCGTACGAGACTTATCGCCGACTACGTGAGGCAGGTGCCGACAGATACCTCCTCCGTCACGAGACCTTCGATGCCGATCACTACTCGCGCCTCCATCCCTCTGCGATGAGTAGCGCAAACCGTCTGCGTTGTCTCCGTGATCTCAAACGGCTCGGCTTCCAGACCGGTACGGGGGTGATGATAGGCAGTCCCGGTCAAACCATCGACAACCTCGTTCAGGATATCCGCTTCATCCAGTCCCTACAACCTGAGATGATAGGTCTGGGGCCCTTTATTCCACATCATGCCACTCCGTTTGCCCAAGAAAAAGCCGGCACGGTAGATATGACCTTGCGCCTCATATCTATATGTCGACTCATCCTTCCCAAGGCACTCATCCCTGCCACTACGGCACTGGCATCGCTCCCGGGGCAAGGAAGACTCGGCGGCATCCTGGCGGGAGCAAATGTCGTCATGCCTAACCTCTCCCCTCTTTCACACCGCAAAGACTACTCCCTATACGACAATAAGGCTGCATTCGGTAGCGAATCGGCACAGGGGATACGAGATCTCGATGCTCAGTTGCGCACCATCGGATATGAAGTAACGATGCTTCGCGGAGACCACTCCGAGTATATTGTCTCTCGGGAGTGAACTTTTGCTTGTCACATTTGTTCTATGATGTGATTAGGAATACAAACATTTTAATGCAAATGCACTACGACAAGACCTCAAGAAAGGCTGAAGAGTTCATCTCCGATGCAGAGATACGAGCTACATTAGAGTTTGCCGAAACGCACAAAGGCAATCGTGAGATGATTGAGACCATACTCTCCAAAGCCGAAGAGGGCAAAGGGATAGATCACCGTGAGGCAGCGGTGCTCCTCGAATGCGAAGAACCCGACCTGCTGGAGCGGATGTATGGTATAGCAAAGGCGATCAAACAGAAACTCTATGGCAATCGTATCGTCATGTTTGCTCCGCTCTATCTCTCCAACTACTGTGTCAATGGGTGCACGTACTGCCCTTATCACCTCAAAAACAAGACAATCCCTCGCCGTAAACTTACGCAAAAAGAGATTGCAGAGGAGGTGATCGCACTTCAAGATATGGGGCACAAGCGTCTGGCTTTAGAGATGGGAGAGCACCCTACACTCAATACAATGGAGTACTTGTTGGAGTCCATTGCAACGATTTATTCGATCAAGCATAAGAACGGTGCCATACGTCGTGTCAATGTGAACGTAGCAGCTACCTCGGTGGATAACTATCGTAAGCTGCACGAAGCGGGTATCGGGACATATCTTCTCTTTCAAGAGACTTACCACAAGGAGACCTATCAGGCACTACATCCGACAGGACCAAAGAGCAATTACGTCTACCACACCGAAGCGATGGATAGAGCGATGGAAGCCGGTATAGACGATGTGGGGATAGGTGTGCTCTTCGGACTAAATACATATAAATATGACTTCGTCGGCTTGCTTATGCATGCGGAACACCTTGAGGCAGTCTTCGGTGTGGGACCGCATACGGTCAGTGTCCCTCGTATATGTCCTGCCGATGATATCAGCACAGATGACTTCCCGAACTCTATCTCCGACGATATCTTCCGCCGTATAGTAGCCATCATTCGTATAGCAGTGCCATACACAGGTATGATCATCTCTACGCGAGAGTCCAAGCAGTCTCGTGAGAGTGTGCTGGAAGTGGGAGTATCACAGCTGAGCGGAGGCTCACGCACTACTGTAGGCGGCTACTCGGTAAGCCAGGAAGAGGAAGCGAAGGAGACGGCACAGTTCGACCTCGCAGATACACGTACGCTCGACGAGATTGCGGAGTGGCTGATCGATCTTGGGTATGTGCCGAGCTTCTGTACCGCATGTTACCGTGAAGGACGTACGGGAGATCGCTTCATGGCACTGATAAAGAGCGGGCAGATAGCCAACTGCTGCGGACCCAATGCCCTAATGACGCTCAAAGAATATCTCGAAGATTACGCCTCGCCAAATACAAGAAAGAAAGGAGAGAAGCTGATCTCCGAAGGACTCAAACTAATCCCTCATCCCAAAATCAGGGAAAAGACGACACGCAACATCGCTGCCATAGCAGAGGGCGAGCGTGACTTCCGTTTCTGATCTTATACAGTTATCATGGCACAGACCCCCAATTCCGAACGCCTACATATAGTTCTCTTCGGGCGAACTAATAGTGGAAAGTCTTCGCTCATCAATGCCCTTACGGGACAAGAGGTAGCTCTCGTCTCGGACAGACCCGGTACGACCACTGACCCCGTGCGCAAGGCTATGGAGGTCCAAGGGCTTGGAGCTTGTACGTTTGTCGATACCGCAGGGTTCGATGACACGGACGAGATCTTGGGAGAGCTGCGTATTCAACGCACAAGAGCCATGATCAAGGAGGCAGATATTGCGATCATCGTGATCTCATCGCCCGACATCTCCGAGGAGTTGAAGTGGATCCAGCACCTACGGAATGAGGAGGTGGCCCTCTTTCTTGTCATCAATAAGATCGACGCGAGAGCATATCCCCCCGACTTCTTCCGCACCGTCGAAGCACAGACAGGGCTCAGCCCCATACCCGTAAGCACACTTACAGGCGTAGGGATAGAGACCCTGCGTGCTGCCCTTGCGTCATACGCCAAGGAGGGAGAGGCAGACAGTATCACAGGAGATCTGGTCTCTTCCGGCGATCTTGTCCTACTGGTCATGCCTCAGGACAGCCAAGCTCCCAAGGGACGCCTTATCTTGCCTCAGGTGCAGACCATACGCGAGCTCCTTGATAAGGGGGCAGTGCCGTTGTGTTGTACGCCGGAGACAATACGCCTAGCCCTTGATGGACTGAGCCAGGCTCCGAAGCTGATCATCACCGACTCGCAAGCCTTCAAGCCCGTGTACGACATGAAGCCGGCAGAGAGCCTGCTCACCTCGTTCTCGGTACTCTTTGCGGCATACAAAGGAGATATAAGAAGCTTTGTCGAAGGTGCAAAAGCCATAGCACTACTTACGTCCGAGTCAAGGGTACTTATAGCTGAAGCCTGCACCCATGCCCCCGAGACGGAGGATATAGGCACGGTAAAGATCCCACGCCTTTTGCATCAGAGGGTTGGCGAAAGCCTAAAGATAGAGATGGTTTCCGGGAAAGCCTTCCCCGAAGATCTGACTCCTTACGACCTCATTATCCATTGCGGTGCCTGTATGTTCACACGTAAGCTCGTGATATCTCGATCCCGCCAAGCCCATCGTCAGGCAGTCCCGATGACCAACTACGGTATTGCCTTAGCCTATCTTACGGGTATACTCGACAAAGTTGCCCTACCCGGGCACACCTCTCGATAGTTCTCCCATCAAGATAATCCATATGAAGACAGAGAAAAGCCGATAGAATACGATTTATTCTATCGGCTTTTCTCTGTTCGTTTTCACGCTCCAAGCATACCTTTTCGGGAGTCGGTAAAGTCTCACATATCCACAGATTATCATTATTTTTGTCGAAAACCTCATCTCCATCCGTTATGACCTCATCACGACGTTACTACTACACTTACTCTCCATTGGTATGTATCCTGACACCTACCCTGATTGCCACATCCGTGCTGTTCATCATACTGCTCGGCAAGATCTTTATTTTCCTATTTTTTCTACCGTTGTTGATAACGGGATTTTACGCCCCCATATATTTTGAAGAGGATACGGAAGGGTTCACGATACGGTTCCTCCTACACCGGCGTCGGTTTCTGAAGTCGGAGTATTCCTACCGGGTAGTACCCAAAGTCCGGTGGCTTAAGACGGCTCGACACTTTGGGAGCGGAGGGTTCTTTGGTTTTCTCGGATATTTTGGGAGTAGTGAGCTCGGCAACTTCCAGGCGTTTGTCTCCGATGAGCGTAAGCCCGTCCTGCTCCTTCGCCACAGGAGGACACGCAAGCAGGTAGTCACGACCTACCTCTTCCCCAACGGGTAGTCGAAGCGAATGATAAGATCGGAGACATCGTACGCCTTAGTATGGCGTGAAGCATCCACTGACGTGTTACCCACTACCTCCATCTGGGGACTCACGGCTGTACCGGGGTGGTTGGGATCGAGGATACTTTGCCCCATCCCTTTCCATTCATAATCATCAAGCCCCATAAGGTTAAGTATCGTGGGATACATATCTATCTGCCCCATGACCCCTTCGTAGGTCATTCCGATCGGAGAGTTGATAACGATAAATGGGGTAAACTGTCCGGGCGACACGATCTCGCTTGCCAAGGGATTCGCACGTATCTCCTCACGCCACGAGGCAAGCCCCTCATGATCTCCGGTAACGACGATCAGCATATCCTGATACTCCGGACGACTCTTGAGGTAAGCTACAAACTCCCCTATCGCTCTATCGGTATAGTTTGCCGTAGTCATGTAGTCGTTCATCTTGGTTGGCACTCGATCCGAAAAGCGGACTTGCTTCAATTCCTCCGGAAGTTTGAACGGGGCGTGTCCCGAGTAGGTCACGAACTGCATATATACACTCTCTCCCTCTCTCCATATCTCCCCCTTCTCCATCTTCTCTTTGCACTGCTCGAAGAACGAACGATCGCCCGTACGTTTATGCGTCCCGAACGCCTCCGTGAGCTTAAAGTCGTGGTAAGCGACTATGGTATCTATCCCGAAACTTCGGGCCACCATCCCCTGATTCCAGGTCGAGACCTTATCTATCGTCATGAGATAGTTGCGAGAGTTGTACTTCTCCTTCAAGGCTTTAGGTATTGTGGCATAGTGATTGTCCGGATAGAGTGCGCTGTACGTACCGCTATTGATCGGCAATAGCCCGGCACAGAGCATCAGCTGACAGTCTATCGAGCGTCCACCCTTTACCTGAGTTAGGACTTTGGGAGCATATAGAGTGGTACTGTCAGCGATAAGTCGGTTTAGTGCCGGCGTGATCTCCTGCCCCTCCACTGTCGCTCCGATCACCCAGCTTTCGAGCGACTCTGCCAGGATCACTATACAATGCCTGCGACGAGGTATGCTGTCGGACAGGGGTGTGTATGCAGGTCTGCTTGCAAGCCACCCCTCGATCTCGCTACGCGCTTCGGGAGTGAGCGTCTCCTGTCCCGAGATAAGGTCGAAAGCCAAGTCCCCGAAGATGGTATAGATAGCCGTCGTGCCGGAGCAGAGATACGCTTTTTGTCGTATGTTGTTGTAGCTTTCCTTGAACCCTCCTTCGATCATCAGCTTGCCGGATAGGGCTACGACAAGGAGGATAAGTGCGACAAGTACCTTCCGCTTCGGAGCATCGGCAGACTTTTGCCCTTTGCGACGAAGCAGGAAGCGATATATCAGAAGCGTTCCAAGCGGATGGACGATGTCGTACCATCTGAAAGAGTCATACACGCTGGGCAGGAAGTCGGCGAGGTTGCCCGATAGGGCATAGCTGCTCAACGGTATGGAAGTATAGTAAGTACGGAAGTACATCAGGTTGATGATGAAGAGGGTGTCGAGCAGAAGCAATACCAAGGTCTGGAGCTTGCGCCAACGCCCCAGAAGGAATGGCAGCGAGCACACCAAAGCCACCAGGAGATTGCTCAACCAAAAGGTAAGATGAGAGAAGGTGCTAAAGGTTGTGGGGAGTGCCCACATCACATTAAATATCAAAAACTTGAATAGCACTGCCACATAGAGTGCCGCATCTGTCTTATGTCGTTTCATCATAATCGGTTTGGATTTGCGGTACAAAAATATGACATTTTCCCTTTGATACCACAGAAAAACGAGAGAGGGAGCACCGCCGTACTGCAGTGCTCCCTCTCTCGTCCCGGTTATGGTGTGCTCCGAGGCACGGAAGTTGCCACCGGAGGATCGGTCTCCAGCAGCTCCGTGACACTATCTTCCTTATACATTACAGGGATGCCGCTGAATAGTTCACGCTCTGTCAGAGCTACAAGTTTCTTGTTATGAAAGACAAAGCTGTACAATATCCTAGAAAACTCATCAATGTAGACACTGACACGATAGGTCATCTGCTCTACGAGGACATTTTGTTTGTTCACCATGAAGGAGACCTTGTAAGGCTTTCCTACCATCTTTATCACCTCATCTTTGGTGATACCGGGCTTGATGGAGTCGATCATGTTGAGGAAAGCCACGTGGGGAATCGGTTTTTTTTCTTGGGCAAAGGCACCGAGCGAAAGCAAGAATGCCAATAAAATTGCAGATAGTACTTTCATGCTTCAGAGTAATTTGGTTAGGTATAATATATTCTTTCCGGCACTCTCCCCGATTGGCAGCCGAATCCCATAAGCATAAAGATATATCCTTTTAGCGGAAGACAAGTACAGTCCTCGAAGTCCGACCGAAGGATAAATGCTTCGACACGGACTTGCTACTTGGTTCCCCTCTCGCTATCTTTGCGGATAGTAAATCTGCCTATCGGGACGGAGCGAAAAAAGATGCGGCAAAGAGTAAAAGAAGGTACGGTAAAGCGCAAAGGAAGATGCGGTAAAGCGTAAAGCCTTTACCGGTAGAGATCGGAGCCGTACTGCCACACCCCCTTCGCCCCATCCGTAAGGCATACCATCGGACACGGATATGAGACTTATCGACACACTGCATGAGCCGGTCTACTTTATCACCGGTATAGATACCGATTGCGGCAAGACGGTCGCCACCGGCACACTCTCTTCGATGCTTCGCACCGAGGGGTGCAACTGCATTACCCAGAAGTTGATACAGACGGGCTGCAAAGGGACCTCCGATGATATCGTTACCCACCGCAACATCGAGGGACGACCGCTCACCGAAGAGGATGCCGCCGGACTCACCTGTCCCCTCATCTACTCCTTCCCTTGCTCTCCTCACATGGCAGTAGCCATAGACGGAGGGAGGCTCGACCTGACGAAAGCAGTGAAAGCGACCGCTTCGCTCCTCTCTCGATACGACAAGGTGCTGCTCGAAGGTGCGGGCGGTGTGATGGTACCACTCACCGAAGAGTACCTCACCATAGACTACATTGTAGAGCACAGTCTGCCTGTCATCCTCGTGACGACTGCCAAGCTCGGCAGCATCAACCACACGCTCCTCAATCTCGAGCTCCTCTCACGACGCAACATCTCCGTAGCTGCACTCGTCTACAACAGGGGCATAGCCACCGATCCTCGCATCACGGAGGAGAGCGAACGCTATCTCCGCTCCCGTCTCATCGCCCTCTACCCCTCCACACACTTCATCCCCCTCGATCATATCTCACGATGAGACATACAAGAGAAGGTAGAAGGAGCTTCCCCCGGCTACCTGAAAGATATGTACTCTTCCGGGGCTGAACCTCGAGACAGCGGTATATGAAGTGATCTTCCGGGGCTGAAAATCAGTTTTCAGCCCCGGAAGATCACTTTTCAGCCCCGGGGTGTTACTTCTCAGCCGCTGAAAACCACTCCCGGTACGGTAAAGAGCAATTTCTCTACCGTACCTCTCCCATTTCCAGACCGGTAGAAACAAAATAGAGCCTGTGCCATCCCGAATGATGACACAGGCTCTCCCTGTTGCTTTTGCTATACCTCTATGCGATCAGAAGACGTAAGAGAGACCTGCCGTGAAGCCTGTGTACTCAGGCACGAAGCGACAGATACCGCCCACACACTGCAACCCGGCACGCGTACGTCCGTACGAAGCCGTCACGCGAAGACTACCATAGGTGACAGCTGTCCCCACCATGTAGTAGTGCTCCTTGGTATCAGCGGCATAGCTGTACATATCGCTCGCGTAGAGAGACAGGTGCGGAGCAAAGCCAAGCTCGACAAGTCCGTACACCCAGCCCTTCTCTTCCTGCTCGGTCTTCATGTGCTGGAGCTCTGTGCGAAGGGACATCTTACGATTGATCTTCCACAAGACATCCACCACTTCGGCGATGGACTTACAGAGGGTCCCGCTATGGTCTGCCTCCTGATAGTATACTCCGAGATTGAACTGGAGGGCACGAGAGATGCGCTTGCCCACCTCGAGCGATACTTCGGTGAAAAGACGCTGTCCTTCACGCCCAAAGAATGGCATACTCTCCATAGGATTGACACCGAGCGAACTGTAATGCGAGGCATTGAAAGCCACCTTGAGTGGAGACTTGCCAAGCCAATCTGCCTTGATGTTGCCGTATATATCAATCTGACCTCCTATCTCTCCGGAAATGTTTGTCTGATGCGGATAGAGAGACGGTAGCGCATACTTGTGCTGCTTCGTCAATGCCGGAATATAGTTCATCGGGATATAAACCTGCTTAAGCTCGCCATCGATGCGGAAATCCATATGCTCTACACGACGGAGAGCCGCAGAGACTCCAAAATCGGGCAGGGTATAATCGAGATTGACAAGGAAGGCATCGCCTGCCTCAGCCAGGAACTGCTGCACATACGGAGAGAATGACTGACTCTTCCCTTTCGTCGTGTACTCTGCGCTCAACGAGAAGTCGCCCACGCTCAGCCCGGCACGACCACTCATAAGGGTGGTGCGATCAGGGTCTACCGACCTGTCATACTCCTTGGTATTGTCCTTCATGACCCAGGCACCTCCCAATGAAATGTCGTAACTCCCCGACTTGTTCCAGAGACGAGATATGACAAGATCTCCATCCGCTCCGTAGATGAACGAGTTGGCATAGGTAAGATACCTGCGAGGCTGACCACCCATCGCTTTGATGCTGAGCCAGTCTGTCGGCGTATATCTTACGCTGATGCCCCGGAGAGAGTTATTGATACCAAGAGGTCTCTCCTCAAACGCTCTGAAGATGAGTCCGCTACCGAACTGCTCATAAAAGCTGCCGAGGGTGACATTAACCTTACTATCCGAGTAGTTGGCATAGTACTGTGCAAGGGCATGCCCCTTGAGCTCCTCGGAGTATCCCAACATCGGTGGCTGAAAGATCTCGTACTGAAGCCCGGCACTTAGGTTCCGGTAGACATACTTGAGGTTAAGATAGGTATTATTCCCATGCTTATTGGCGTTGGGGTTGTTCTCATCTTTCTTGTAGAACGCCGCATTGCTTTCCACACCGCCATGCACACTGCCCCAGTCGCTTTTCTTTTCTTCCTGCGCCGATGCCGAGATGGCACAAGACAGTGAGCACGCCACAGCAAGGTATTTGATATAACTATTCATAGTCCGTGATAGTATGTTACTTCGCTGTGATTAGTTGGCGTACTTCAATGCTTCCTCAACAAGGTGTTCTTCATCACCTGGGCTGTAACCACTGTGCTTGTAAACCTGCTTGCCTTGGTGGTAGATGAAGACAAACGGAACACTGAGGACATTGAGATGCTTGTACAGATCCTGATTGCTGTCCATGAAGACTTCAAACGGGATGTTGCGCCCTTTGACAAAGGATGGCACCTTCCCCTTAGAACGGGCATCGTCTATCGAGATGGAGACAATACGTACTTTGCCTTCCCACTCATCCTTAATCTCCTTGAGAGCGTCCATCTCCATGAGACACGGTTTGCACCATGTCGCCCAGAATGATACGATAACCGGCTTCTCGCCCTTGATCACTTCGGAGAAGAGTACCTTCTCTCCCTTGAGGTTCTCTATATTGATATTTTGTGCTTTGGCTACAAACACCCCGCAAACAAGCAGTACAGCGAGGATAAATAATCTTTTCATAGCAATAAGTTTGTGTATGGTTTGAGACTTCGATTATGACCCGAAGCGGGTGACAAGGGGATCAATACCCCCTTGCCGATCCTGCCTTAGCTTCTTGAGCCGTGATAACGGTATCGTCTTGTTTAGATACAAGGATGATGACGTTGCAGTTCTGTGCTTTCCATCCAGCCTTCAATTCGAGCTTAAACTCCTTAGTTACGGGTGTTCCTTTAGTGAAAGAGATAGTTTGGCCCCAGACACTCGGATGGCTCAGACGGTACACATGCTTATGCTCCATATCTTTGATCGGGTTTCCTCTTTCGGGAAACGCTTGATTTTTTTGGTCAGCGATGAGTCCATTCTCCGTAAGGATGGCGATCCACTTAACATTATTCAGATCTTCGGTTGTCTTGAAGATTGCTTTACACTCTACGGAGGAGCCTACGATCTTTGTCTCGAGTACGACTCCGACATTTACTGTAGCCGGGATGTGCTTAGTAATAGAAGCTACGGTACCATCGCTGAACAACGTATTCTTCACCCTATTGACTACGATGGATGGGTACCCTTGTACACCAAGTGCATTACCTATAGTTGTCGCATCCGGAGTCGCAAACGGATCATTGCCGGCATGTAACGCAGATGCCACCACTTGCGGATTGAGTGCAGCCTTATCTATCACATCAATGAGTCGAGGACAGTACGGACACCATGTCCCTGTGAATTGCTCGGCAAACACTCTCGGTGTCGGCACAAAGTCTGTCTGCGCCGTTACCTTCGTTGCGACTGCATCTATATCGTTATACTTACCGGTAATCTGTAGTTCACCTACCGTAGTACTCTTCACGATATTACCTTCGATGGCTGCACCGTTCACAAAGAACTTCATGTCAGAAGTCAGTTCTTGGTCATTTTCAAGACGATTGTACGCCTTGAGGACAACCATATCCACACCGTCGTTGGTGAATGCTTTCTTGTCCGGGACGATTTCGATGCGATACTGTATCGGCTGACGCACCTTGACTGTGATATTATTGGAGACATTGCCTTCGTATTCGGCACGTATGGTGAATGTACCGGTTGCCTTAGGCAAGAACGTATTGTCTGTAAGAGCTTCACTACCCACATAATACTTAGCCTTAGTAGAGATGTCAGAGCCATCCTTGTCGGTCACCTTGAAGGTTGCTTTGTCTTTCCCATCAAGATAGAGGAGTGTCTTGTCCGTTTCGAGTAGGATGTCGCGCTCTTCGTTAGCTTGGAAGACGAACTCATCGGAGCTCTCGCCGCTCTTCATCTTGGCTACGACTTTATGCTCTCCCGGGACTTTTGTCTTGAAGCGATATGCAGTCTTGGAACGTACCCCATCCACATAGAATTCGCATTTGTTTGTGACAACCTCGCCACCCTCTTTTCTTTTTACCGTGAAGATGATTTGGTCTTTGTCATTAGCAAGGATGGACGTCTTGTCTGCCGTAACAACCAAAGCAGCTTCTACGACCTGTTCCGAAGCTGTTATGGTCACTTCGTCAGAGTCCTTGCCTTTGTATGTGGCATAAGCCGTAAATGTACCGGCCTTGGTAGTTGTAAAGGTGTTACCGCTAATGGCGCCTCGATTGACGTAGATTGTAGCTTCTGAAGTTACATCTATACCTTTTTGTGTCTTTACCGTAAACGTTACGGCATCTTTACCATCAGCCGTGATGCTTGCTTTATCAGCTTGCAGGATCACAGACTGTACAAGATCATCAGGATTGTTCTTCTCGCCTTAT
>JBHBLB010000033.1:0-10520 GCA_041791495.1 Porphyromonas sp. | reverse complement strand
GCCGGGCGGAAAGATTGTAGTATACGAAGGCCTCCTGAAGTATGCTTCGACAGACGATGAGCTCGCCACAGTCATGGCACACGAGGTGGCACACGCTGTCGCCAAGCATGCCAACGAGCGTATGAGCCAAGAGTTGATGAGACAGTACGGAGGCAATATCCTCGGCATAGCACTCGGAGGGAAGTCGCCGGCGGTGCAGCAGATTGCGGGTGTCGTGTACGGTATAGGGAGCCAGGTTGCCGTGATGCTCCCGTACAGTCGTACACATGAGTACGAGGCGGATCGCATAGGCCTCTACCTTATGGCGATAGCGGGCTACAATCCTGAGAGTGCTGTCTCCTTCTGGCAGAAGATGTCTGCGGGCAAAGGTTCGGGGGCGAACGACTCCGATATGTTTAGCACACACCCCTCGGACTCGAAGCGTATCAGTGCCATACGTGCCGAGCTGCCGAAGGTGAATACTTTCATGTACGGAGATAAGCAGACAACGCCACCTCAGCCTAAGCTAACGAAAGAGATTCAGAAGCAGAACGATGCTCTCGGCAACGCCAATCGAAAAGTACCCATAGAGACGAGATACTGAGTCTTGTACCGGAGATAAATCGTAGATATCGGGACAAGAAGTTGTGTTCAGCGGCTGAACATTGGGTTTCAGCCGTTGAAAAGTAATAATCAGGGGCTGAAAACTAACTTTCAGCCCCTGAATCCCACTTTGGATACGGAAGCGAGGTGCTCCTTTTCGGGGAGTCCTCGCTTTTTTATTGCTTTCGGTACAAGTAGATGATATTTCTTGATGTAGATCAATGGCAGGTAGATCGGAGCCCTCTACCTTTGCAGAGTGATATTAGAACCAGATAAATGACAATAGAAATTGATTAGTTATGAGAAAGTTTTTTGCACCCGCAATGGGTTTGGTACTGCTCTTGACCGTCGCCTGTACGGGAAAGAAGTCCGATAATACGGTGGCAGCGGGCGAGGCCGTAGCTGTCGGGAGTGTGGACTCTTCGTCGAGTCTTCAGGTAGACTCTATGGCCTCGGTACTCCACTGGCGGGGATTCAAGCCCGGCGGTGAGCATTGGGGGCACATGGCTGTCTCCTCGGGAAGTCTCTCGATAGAGGAGGGACGTATCTTCGGAGGCAGAGTGGAGATTGCCATGAACGGGATCGTGGTCGATGACCTTAAAGGAGAGATGGCGGCAAAGCTCAAAGGACACCTCGAGAGTGCCGACTTCTTCGAGGTCGAGGTATATCCAACGGCATCGTTCGAACTGACAGATATCCCTGCCGAGGGCCTTCACGTCGATGGACTTAAGGAGATAAAGGGGAACTTCACCCTGAAAGGTGTGACCAAGAACATCATTATCCCCATCGCTTCCGTCAGCGTGAATGCAGAGGATGGTGCGTACACGGTGGAGAGCGCAACGTTTCGTATCAACAGAGCGGACTGGGGAGTGAAGTATGGATCGAAGAGCTTCTTTGCCAACCTTGGCGATGCTTTCATCGACGATGAGATAGAGCTTAGCTTCCTCCTCAAGGCTCTCTCGCGCTGAGCGTAGCCGTACCAGGTAGTAAAGGCGGGTAGTCTCGTGTGGGTATAGCCCATCGAGACTGCCTGTCTTTTGCTATCTTCGGGTTGGGTCATGTCGAGAGGTTAATGTTATTTAACGTGTGGATTGGGAGGATGCCTCCCGGTCACGATGTCACCACTTGCTCAAAGAATGTGCTTGCAGTGCGCTTTTCGGGAGAGAGCCGGAGGGTATTTCCCCCTTTGTTTTTCTATATATAAAACCTACCGTTTATAGAACTCACTCCAATCATAATATGAAAGAAATTGCCTATCTTTGTCTATCTAAATGAGGGATTTCCTTCAAGAGTAAGGATTGAGTCCATTTGGCTATGAGGCAATAAGCTATATTGGATAGGTTAATTTGATGACAATCGAGCCACAATAAGGGGCAAAGTAATTTCAAACAATAGATGGAACCGGTAAATATCGAACGACATTTTGAATGCAAGCACTACGCTCAGAGTAGCAAGTGTTCCTTTACGACCAACGTCTATCCCAAGGACGACCGTGTCACTTTGCGCACAAATGAAAATATGAAGCTGCTCTTCATCGAGGGCGGTGCCATAAGTTATACCCTGAATAACGAGCCTGTCGTCAAGATGGATCAGAACTTCATCCTCTTCCTTGACAAACAGAGCGAGATACAGTTCCGGTTCTATCAGACTTGCCGACTGAGCAGTATGTCGTTCGAAGAGCCTACGAGGCTTTGCGACAACTACGAGATCAATCGCCTCAAACCCTATGCGCCCACGGCGATGCAGACAATCACGCTGCCCATCATCCCGGAGATGTCGCTTGCTCTTAAGTCTGCGGAGATGTACTATGACGCAAAGTTGAACTGTGGCTTGGTGATGGAGGCGAAGTTGAAAGAGTTCTTCTTCCTCCTCTCTGCCTATTATGAGCCGGAAGACCTTGGGAAGTTCCTTGCACCCCTTCTGCGCGAAGAGGTGGACTTCAAGGAGTTTGTCATCAATAACTTCGATAAAGTAAGCACTGTCCAAGAGCTTGCGGAGCTCCGGAATATGTCTCTTCGTGTCTTCAATAAGCTATTCAAGGACACATTCAATATGCCTCCGTATCAGTGGATACTCCTGCAAAAAGGGAAACAGATCGAGCGGAAGCTGGCGCAGAAGTCGATCCCTTTTGCGGAGATTATCGAAGAGTATGGGTTCTCTTCCCCCTCGCACTTCACTGTCTATTGCCGTCGCCAGTATGGGATGACCCCTACGCAGAAGCGCAAGGAGCTGATCGAAGAGGAGCAGCGTCGTCGTAAGCGCGGATACTGATCCGCTCCCGTGCAAGACAATAAAAAGCAAGAAGCACCACCCCGTAGGGTAGTGCTTCTTGCTTTTTATCGTTTGCCGAAGAGCTTTTGCCCTTCATCGGTATCGAGAGGATTACTCTTCCATGCGGATAGCTATCTTTCCTCTGTAGTAACCACACTCACCGCATACTGTGTGGTATACGTGCCATGCACCACAGTTTGGGCAAAGTGCCAGGGTCGGTACCGTAGCGTGGTCGTGTGAACGACGCTTCGCTGTTCTTGTCTTTGACTGTCGTCTTTTGGGATGTGCCATTTCTGATCTATTTTAATTTGTTATTACTTTTCCTTTTCTACTGCTTTGCGCAGAGCCGACCACCTGGGGTCTTCCTCCTTTTCTTCCGTCGCTACGGTCTCTTCAGGGGCAGAGCCGACAAGGAACTTGACCATCTCCGGGTCGCAATCCTCTATGTCGTGCATGCGCTGGAGCGGTAAGTTGAGTGCGATCATCTCGTACATGAGGCTGGAGATATCGTATGTCGGATCCTGAGTGTTCAGGACGATTGCGCTCTCGTTCTCGTCGTTGAGCTCGTCGCCAAGCTCAAACGTCACCGCCTCCTCCGTATCCACCTGCTCCGAGAGTGGTGCCAGGCATCTGTCGCAAGGTACTGTCACCTCACCCATAAAGCTGAATGTCACCTCATACAATCCCCTGATGGGAGTGATGGTAACGGTCGCTTCTACGACCCCGTCCGTGATCTCGGACTGATCGAACCTATTCCAAAACTCTTGATTTAGTTGGAAATCAAGAGTTTTGACCTCACTGATCGGGTGTGTGAAGTCCAGAATATATGACTCTTTACTGCTCATCATATAGGTAAAACTGTGCAAAGGTACACTAAATCAAGCGGAAATACAAGTGTTGGAGACACAAAATATATCTCATCTTTCCGGGGCCGGGTAGGGAAGGAAAGGGGGAGAATTATTCGTTTTGTGTGGTTGTGAACTTATACATAAGCGGATACGAGCCGGTATTCAGGGGTGGAATACTGATTTTCTGCATCCGGTTATTGGTTTTCCGCCTCTGAAAAGTACTCCCCCATCCCTGATTTTAGTTTCATGTGCGGTAAAGGGGAGTTTCTTTATGGGCAGCTGGTGTCTTTCTGACCTGTTTTGAAGTGACGGTCCTCCGGGAGCTCCGGTCGGGAGCTCCAGAGGCAGTGGGGAAAGAAAGGGGATGGGTAGACAGAGAAAATCTATCGAAACCTTGCACAAGTGGGCATATATAGCTATTTTTGACTTATAGACCATGATTATAAATCAGATATGAATAGGATACACTTTCTATATCTCATCGGGACGCTTCTGCTCTGCTCTGCGGGAGCGTCGGCACAGGGCGTGAGTCGTGTGCCGACCTTCGATTCAATGATAGAGAGGGGTGAGATTACCGCCTTGCAGGATACGCTGAGCCGTCTCCCGGGGGAGAAGTCCCTCTTGCGTACGGGGAACTACTATCGTGCGCTTGCTGCCCTTGCCGTTGCTCGGGGCAGTAAGGTGGACAGCCTGCTACATGGGCTCACACGTACGGAAGCCAATCGCCCGGAGTATGCACTCTTAAGGGTAAGGGCTGCGGCGGAGCGATTCGACTTTGCCTATGTGCGCAAGGAATATGAGCGACTCGCCAAGCTGCGGGTCCGGGACACGCTTCTCCTTTCAGAGATAGCACGCACGAGACAGCTCACCGATAGAATCGAACGGATGGCGCAGAATATCCGTGCGATGGAGGTCATAGGCGGAGAAGAGATGGATACGGAGGAGGTGGATAAGCGACTCGGGGAGCGCACGCTTCACCTCGGGGAGGTCACAGCCACGGCATTTACAACCATGTCGGGCAGCCAGCGTTGGACGGTCGTGCCGACTCCGGAGGGAGGCTCTACGTTTGCCGTGTCGTTCCGTCTGGGAGATGGTTCGTGGGAGAGCGGTAAGCCCATTTCGATACGTGGGCTCAGTCCGAAGGGGCGCGTCAGCTACCCTTTCCTACTTTCCGATGGCGTTACCTTGTACTTCTCATATATAGGCCCAGAGACCATAGGACGTAGAGACCTCTATGTGTCGAGGTTCGATCGTGCTTCGGGCGAACTCCTTGTGCCCCAACAGCTACCGATCCCCTTTAATTCCGTAGCCGATGATGTCGCTTACGTACTCGATGAGGAGCGTGGGCGTATCTTTTTTGTCACGGATAGGGGTGTGGGGCCGTTCAGGTATCGTCTTTACGAGGTGTCGGAGTCGTCTGTCAGGAGTGCAGGGTCGCTCTCTGCCGAAGAGATGAATCGCCTTGCCTATCCTGAGATACTGACCGGACTGTCCGAGGGTGCTTCAGCAGTAGTGTCAAGTGGCGAGGACGGAGATGCCTCTCGTCGGGAGTTGCCACTCATCGTCATAGGCAATCGCTGCCTCTATGGCGAGGGGGACCTTGTCAATAGTGCGTCACGTGCCCTCTTCCGTCGCTATGTGGAGCTGTACAAGAGCATAGAGAACGACAAGCCCAAGCTGGAGAGACTCCGCAGGGAGTACGACCCTAAGGAAGGACGTAGCCAAGAACGCCTTGCCTCTGAGATACTTGCGCTCGAAAAGAACTTGGCAGACAGGGAGGCTCTACTGGGACTCCTTGCCAACGAAGTGGCTCTCAGCGAAGGGATGAAGTGATCCCCTTTCTGAAGGATACGTATTATACAACACAATCAAATATCATATCGACATGAGTTTTATCGCATTACTCCTTCTACTTCTCCTCATCTGCCTGGTCACGGTAGGCTTGGGGCTTATAGAGATATTCTTGATCCCCGGGGTAGGCTTCCTGGGTTTCTTGAGTGCCGCTGCATTCCTTGGTACGATCGCTTATCTGTTTTGGATCGGGGCTTGGGTGCCGTTGGTGCTCTTTCTTGTGGTAAGTGTCGTGCTCTTCCTCCTTGGGTTTTACTTCTTTTCCCGTTCCCGCTGGATGGATAAGGTGTCTTTACACAAGACCATCAACGAAAAGGCCGTGACACTTCCGGAAGAACTCGTCGTCGGAGCCGAAGGGACAGCCGAATCCCGCCTGGCTCTCTCCGGTCGTGTGCGCATCGGAGGGATAGACTTCGAGGCTACTTCCGATGCCGGACTCATAGACGAGCATACCCCGATAGTAATCACTCGCATAGATCGAGACAAAGTGTATGTGCGCCCATTGTAATAGGCCAATAAATCCGTAACAATCAAATAAATAAAAGAATGATGAACGACCAAATGATCTTCCTGAGCATCATCATCGCCATAGGCTTTGTGTTGCTTACCCTATTCTTACGTTACTTCCCGATCCTCCTATGGATCAATGCTCGTGTATCCGGAGTGAAGATTTCGCTTTTGCAGCTCTTCCTCATGCGCGTCCGTAACGTGCCACCTCATGTCATAGCAAGAGCGATGATCGAAGCCCACAAGGCAGGACTACACCTCACGCGTGACGAACTCGAAGCTCACTACCTCGCCGGAGGCCATGTCGAACAAGTCGTACACGCCCTCGTATCGGCATCCAAGGCAAATATCGACTTGCCATTCAACATGGCTACAGCCATCGACCTTGCCGGTCGAGACGTGTTCCATGCAGTACAGATGTCTGTCAATCCGAAAGTAATAGATACCCCTCCCGTCACTGCGGTGGCTAAGGATGGTATTCAGCTTATCGCGAAGGCTCGTGTCACTGTCCGTGCCAGCATCAAGCAGTTGGTGGGAGGTGCAGGCGAGGAAACCGTATTGGCCCGTGTCGGAGAAGGGATCGTCTCCTCCATAGGTTCGTCAGAGAGTCATAAGAGTGTCCTTGAGAATCCTGACTCTATCTCCAAGCTTGTTCTCCGCAAAGGGCTCGATGCAGGTACGGCTTTTGAGATCCTCTCTATCGACATCGCCGACATCGATATAGGTCGCAATATCGGTGCTGTACTACAAATGGATCAGGCGCAAGCGGACAAGAACATCGCCCAAGCCAAAGCCGAGGAACGCCGCGCCATGGCAGTTGCCAGCGAACAAGAGATGAAAGCCCTCGCACAGCAGGCACGCGCCAAGGTAATCGAAGCAGAAGCCGAAGTGCCTAAAGCGATTGCCGAAGCGTTCCGTACCGGTAACCTCGGTGTGATGGACTACTATCACCTCAAGAACATCCAGGCAGATACCACCATGCGGGAGTCGATCGCTCGCCCTGCGACAGAGGTAAAACCAACCAAAAAAGAGCAGTGATGAATATGAGAGAGCCTATCCCTTCGTCCGAGTTGATTATAAATGCAGACGGGTCTATATTCCACTTGCACTTGAAGCCTGAGCAACTTGCGGATAAGGTGATCGTATGTGGCGACCCCGAGAGGGTGGAGGCGATAGCGGCCTATCTCGATGAGCGAGAGTGCAGTGTGTCGAGTCGAGAGTTTCACTCCGTGACGGGGCGGTACAAGGGTAAGCGACTCTCTATCGTCTCGCACGGTATAGGGTGCGACAATATCGAAATAGTACTCAATGAGCTCGACGCTCTTGCCAATATCGACTTCGAGACGCGTTGCATCAAGTCCGAGCCACGCAAGCTCACGATAGTGCGTATAGGTACATCGGGAGGCTTGCAGGATGAGACTCCCATAGGCACTTATGTCGCAGCGGAGTACGCCATCGGCTTCGATGGAGTGCTGCACTTCTATGGACAGAACGGCACGGTGTGCGACCGGGCTTTCGAGCAAGCACTCCTCAAGGGGCTGGACTGGCAGATAGAGGGACTGAAACCGTACGTCGTAAGAGCACCTCAGACCCTTGTCGATCGTATATGCGGGGAAGAGGTCTTGAGGGGAGCGACCATCGCCTGCAACGGCTTCTACGCTCCGCAGGGGCGGCGTCTGCGATGGACGCTTGCCGATCCCGACCTCAATCGGAAGATACAAGCCTTCGAGTATGGTGGACGAAAGATCACGAACTTCGAGATGGAGTCTTCCGCCCTTGCCGGTATCGGTGCCATACTTGGGCATGAAGTGCTCACTGTCTGCTGCATCATCGCAGGGCGTAAAGCTAAGAATATGAATACCGACTACCGAGACAGTCTCACCCGACTGATAGAGCTTGTGCTCGACCGTATCTAATCTGGCAAAGCTTCATCCGAAGGTATCCGGTCTCTCCTCCCCGTCCCTTCCCACTACTGATCCGGTAGCGTGAAGGGACGGGGAGGAGAGTTTTTTTGTCCCCTATATATAATAATGTGTGTTTGTGCCTGTGGGGAGGGGATGCAAAACCGGAAAGATAATTCTGCGGAACGGCATCTGAACTTCGACAGAATGGAATATAGGTTGCTTTTCAGCCCCTGATGATTACTTTTCAGGGGCTGAAAAGTAGTTTTCTGTTTCTGAGAATTAGTTTTCCGGTGTTGAATACAGTTTTAGGTGCGGTAAAGAGCGACTTCGTTACCGCACCTTTTCCATTTCTCTCCGTAATATCGAGGTCGTTCAAGCGGGAGATGTGAGACTTTGAGATACCTTGTTTTTGTCGGCAAAATAGGGCGAGTGTCGACGGTTTTTCTAAGAACTCGACAGGTCTCATGAGGAATCCTGGGAGATTTGGTGCAAAACTCGAAAAAAAAGAGCGAATTCCTAGCTTTTATTTAATCTGCTGTATTATCTTTGCAGTAGAAATGAAAACAAGGGAGGCACTTTAAGTCTGTCTTTACCGAGTCCCTTAGCGTCGATGACTGTACGGTTAGGGAGGGTTGAAAATAAGTAACGAAAACAAGAGATATACATCATGAGACGTATTATGCTTCTTGCAATTTCTATAATTGCATTCTTATCTGTAGCTACGGCCCAAAGCCCAAAGGGTGCCGTGAAGACCAATTTCTTTCACTGGGCTATCGCAGGGACTCCCAATCTCGGAGCGGAAGTAGCGTTGTCTCCAAAGTACACGCTTGATGTCATAGGAGGGTACAACTGGTTCGAGTTCTCCGACAATCGTAAGGCCAAGCACTGGATCGTCTCCCCTGAGGTGCGCTACTGGCTCGGTAGTAGTTTCGTAGGACACTTCTTTGGGCTGCATCTGTTTGCCGCTGAGTTCAATATCGGAGGCTGGGACATTCCGGTAGGGCGCCTTGCCAACTTCAAGGAAGGGCGTTACGAGGGCAATGCCTATGGTGCAGGATTAAGCTACGGACATCAGTTCGTGCTCTCACCTAAGCTCAACCTCGAGCTATCCCTCGGTGCCGGCTATGCATACGTGCCCTTCAAAAAGTATGGCTGTGGCAAGTGTACCAAGCTGATCAAAGAAGGAAACTACAACTATTTCGGTGTGACCCGTGCCACTCTTTCGCTTGTCTACAAGCTCTGAAAGACGTGGACGCTGTCCCATATCCTAAATCGACAATACATACAATATAAGTGTGTAACGTATAAACTAATTGTTTAATTATAAATCCTAAAATTTTTTCAACATGAAACTTGCTCATTTATTTATGGTGGGAGCGTTGGCTCTTGGGCTTTATGCTTGTGACAAGAACGCTCCGGCAGATGAAAAGAAGGCAGAAGCTACGCTTAGCGTTCGCGTAACTCCTACATCGGGAAGCGATCTCCGCGCCCAGGGAGACTTGTCAGGTGTTGGTATCCAACCTGAAGGACTTGCTGCAGAGTCAGCAGTGAAGAAACTCCAGGTATGGGTATTCGCAGGAGAAACACTTGATGGTTATGGCGAAGCAGTAGGTAATGAAGTGCAAAACATAGCTGTACATACCGGTGCAAAAAAGGTATATGTACTCGTAAATGCTGCAGGCCTTCAGAGAGAATCTACGCTTGCGGAGATCAAAGCTGTCAAGAGTAATATCCCGGTTAATATAGAAAGCAATGGTCTGATGATGACTCCGAAGACGGATGCTGGCTATGACATCACTATCGTTTCCGGTGAGAATCAACTCGGATATGGTGCAGAAGATTCAGAAAAGGTGTTTGTAGAGCGTGCAGTTGCCCGTGTAGCTATCACAAGCGCATCGCTTGACCTCACAGCAGAGGCACAAACTTTCTTTGATGCTCTTAGCAATGTTGAAGTAGCGATGTTCAATGTGCCTAATGTCGTAAATGCTTATACCGGAGTATTCGAGGAAGCAGTAGGAACGCTCCTTTACGGAAAGGCGTTCCCAACGACAGCAGATTCGTACAGCAGTGCTATGGGTCAATTGGAACCAAGTCTCTATGAAGTTCCTACTTTCCCGATTGTCAATACAAATGCTCCTTACTTCTATGTGAATCCTTACACACCAAATAATCAGGCATTGAAGACTATGCTCATCGTCCTTCGCGGTAAACCGACTAAGGGAGGTGCAGCAGTGACAGCTCCAGGTCTCTATACAGACACAGAAGGTTATACTTACTATGCTGTTAAAGTTAATGTGGATGGTCTTGTTCCTGCAGGTACCGGAGTCGTAGAACGTAATACTCAGTACAACGTCGCTCTTACGATCAAGAAGCAAGGTAACCCAACTATCGATCCCGCTGAGAATGGTACACTCAATGTTAAGGTAACTGTGAAGCCTTGGACGGTAGTCAATCAGAATGTAATCTGGGGTGCGTAATCCTTAATGCATAGCGGATAAGACATGCTACCCTATAGCTCCTGCAAGAGATAGAGGTAAGTATCAAGGCAGTTGTCCGT
>JBHBLB010000032.1:0-2652 GCA_041791495.1 Porphyromonas sp. | reverse complement strand
GAATGTCCCTGCCGCAAGATCCACATCACCTATATTGACAAGCACAGCTCCCTGCTCTTCTATCTGTGGCTTTGGCAACACGGTCAGCAAGAGAAGCCCTACCAGCAACAGGTGCAACAGGATAGCAACAACCGCAGCTATGCTATTTTCCTTAGTCCATTTCCTATTAAACATAGACAACTGTCACCTCATTTTAATGGTCTTGTGGCAAGAACCATCTTGTATTTATTCTCTACGGCAATGTTGAGTACACGTACAATCTCCTTATAGGGCACGACCTCGTCGGCATACAATGCCACAAACATCTCCGGCTCTTGCCCATACGCCTGGAGCAAGAATGGCTCAAGCTCCTCGAAAGTCACCTCTCTGTCCTTCTCCTTTCCCACTGCCACGTAGTAGCGGAGCTCCTTATCTATCGTCACTCTGGTAAGGGGTTTGGCAGACGTCTGCTGCTTCGACTGAGGCAATAGTACCTTCAGGGCATTGGGGACAACGAATGTCGAGGAGACCATAAAGAAGATCAGTAGCAAAAACACTACATCGGTCATAGACGCCATGCTGAATATGTCTACTGCCTTACTCCGTCTTTTCAGTTTCATATTACGATAAGTTAGGAGGGGGGATTAGACACGCTTGACGGGCTCATTGAGCATATCCATGAACTCCAATGCCTGGCTCTCGGACTTAGTCACGACATGATCTACAAGCCCTACGAGATAATTGTATGCAAATAGTGCGATGATACCCACGATAAGTCCGCCTACGGTCGTCACAAGAGCCTCATAGATACCTGCCGAGAGTAGGGTCACATCGACATCGGCACCGGCCGAAGCCATATCGTAAAACGCTCTGATCATACCCGTTACCGTACCGAGGAAGCCGATCATAGGGGCTCCCGATGCGATGGTAGCGAGGAGGGGCAGGTTGCGTTCGAGCTTTGCTATCTCGATGTTGCCGACGTTTTCGATGGCGGCAGAGATGTCTTGCATCGGGCGTCCGAGACGCTGTATACCCTTGTGTATCATACGAGCGCCGGGGGTACGCTGTGTCTCGCAGAGCGTTAGGGCAGATGCGATCTTACCTTCTTGAATATAGTCACGGATACGGTTGGTGAAGTCGGGCGCAATCTTGGCAGACTTCTTGATCAGCAATAGACGTTCGACAAAGATATAGCACGCCACGAGCGAGAGGAAGAGGAGTACGATCATGATCCAGCCTCCCTTCGTGACCAGGCTCCAAAGGGATAGCTCTTCGACAGCAACCTGTGGCGTAGCTGAGAGATCGGGCATGGCCGATACTGTATCGGCGGCAACTTGAAGGAGTATTGATAAGTTCATCATCAGAGATAGTTTATACGTTTTTATATTTGATTATTTATGATTGAGTCTGGATAGGTACTCCTGTACCGTCTTTTCGAGACCGAGGTAGAGGGCGTCGCAGATAAGGGCGTGCCCGATAGAGACTTCGTCGAGCTCCTGAAGGTTATGAGCGAGGAACTCAAGGTTGTTCAGATCGAGGTCGTGACCGGCATTGAGCCCGAGCCCGCACTCTTTGGCATACTTCCCTGCCTTGACAAAAGGGGCAACGGATACGTTACGGTCCTTCGGATACATCGCTGCGTAAGGCTCCGTGTATAGCTCAACCCTATCGGCTCCTGCCTCTGCGGCATCGCGGATATTGGTCAAGTCTGTATCGACGAATATAGAGGTGCGGATACCCTTGCCGGAGAAGTGTGCCAGTACCTTCTTGAGGAAGTCGAAGTGTGCCCTCACCTGCCAGCCGGCATTGCTCGTAAGCACTCCGGGAGGGTCGGGTACGAGGGTCACCTGCTCGGGGCGCACATCGGTCACAAGCTCGATAAACTGCTCGGACGGATACCCTTCGATATTGAACTCCGTGTACACCACCTCTCTCAGAGCATACACATCGGCATAGCGGATGTGCCGTTCATCGGGTCGAGGGTGCACGGTGATCCCATGCGCACCATAGCTCTGCACATCCTTTGCCACCCGGACGACATCGGGATTGTTCCCCCCGCGAGCGTTGCGTATCGTGGCAATCTTATTGATATTGACGCTAAGTTTGGTCATAATGAATATCTCCTAATACCTTAATCTATCCCTGGCCGAGACACTCGAACGCGCTAAAAAAGAGCCATTCAAGAGCAAGGCGGGTCTACAAAAGTAGCTATTTTCAACGACAATACCGACTTCATCACCAAACCGTATCACCGTATCATCTCCTACTCTATCGGTCAGGAACTTCCCCGCAACGTAACACAAACTGATTTTCAGCCCCTGAAAGTTACTTTTCCGGAGCAGAAAACTACTTATCTTGGGTTGAAAAGCAGTTTCCCGCTCCGGACTACAACTTCTCTTGCGGTGAAAGCAATGTATCTTTGCGCACAAGCACAGATTCCCCCTCCCTATCATACATCGAACGGATTCAATAACGGGCACGGAGAAGGGGGTAGCAGGGAGGTAGACCCATCGGACTTGTAAGAACTCGAATCGGGAGCTTTTAAGAGGCAACGGCCGTACTTTTTCCGTTTCTTTTCGACAATACGGAGGGGACAGCACGAAAACATTCAAAAAAACATACCGAATAATTTGGAATAGCCAAACGGAAGGGCGACCTTTGTATGGAAATGAG
>JBHBLB010000031.1:0-17330 GCA_041791495.1 Porphyromonas sp. | reverse complement strand
AGTGGAATAGTGAGCGTTCTTTTGTTAATGCAGAACAAGGTGCATCTAAGCACCTCGCTCATTTCTAAATCGTTACCTACTACAACGATCCACTGAGACAAGCGTTTGATTTCTAATCTATTAGTTCTATTCTTATGTTTTACAGTGGAAAAGTACCTTTCCGCCTCTCTCCCTCACTTCATATACCGTTATCACAAACTTTTTCCCCGGTCGTGCAGGCATTCTTTCGGTGTATTTCTTTCTACATCATAGTTAGCCCGATTCCGAATTTTGAGGAGATTATCATTATTTTTCCGCCAATAATCGTTACTTTTGTGGACTACGGAGGTGATGCCTGCCCGATGTGTGGTCGTTGCCATCGTATGTCTGCCGACCAAGGTAGTATTTGAAGATATATATTCCTCAATATCAAGAGCATTATGCAAAGCATTAAAATAGCAAAGGCACTCATATCCGTATTCAATAAAGATGGGCTCAAGGAGGTCGTCAGTTGCCTTCACCGACATGGTGTTGAGCTTGTCTCCACGGGCGGTACCCAAGACTTCATCACCAACATGGGGATTGAGTGCACAGCTGTCGAGGACTTGACGCACTACCCTCCCATCCTTGGCGGACGTGTCAAGACGCTCCACCCTGCCATCTTCGGGGGTATCCTCTCAAGAAGAGATAATGAGAGCGACAGAGATCAGTGTCAGATGTATGACATCTCACCGATAGACTTGGTCATCGTAGATCTTTACCCTTTCGTCGATACGGTAAAGGGCGGAGGGACTCCCGAAGAGATTATCGAGAAAATAGACATAGGGGGCGTGTCCCTGATACGCGCTGCAGCTAAAAATCATAAGGATGTCGTCATCGTGCCTACCAAAGAGCGTTATGCAGATCTGGTCAAGATCCTGGATGCTCAGGGTGGATGTACGACCCTTGAGCAGAGATTGGACTTCGCCCGTACAGCATTTGCCGTCACTTCAGCGTATGACACTGCGATCAGCAACTACTTCTGCGGAAATACTGTCGATACATTCTCCCTTACATTCAACTCTTCGGAGACACTCAGATATGGAGAAAATCCGCATCAAAAAGGGATCTTCTACGGGGACTTCAGGGAGAGGTTCGACTTCATTCAAGGCAAACAGCTCTCGTACAATAATCTCCTGGACGTAGACACAGCGGTACACCTTGTGGAGGAGTTCGACACACCGACCTGTGCCATCCTAAAGCACAATACTCCATGTGGGCTGGCAAGCAGAGAGACAGCACTGACTTCATACGTCGCTGCCCTTGCCTGCGATCCGGTCTCTGCGTTCGGAGGCATCATCGTACTGAATAGAGAGGTGGACGCAGAGCTAGCCGAGGAGATAGACAAGCTATTCTTCGAAGTCCTGATTGCGCCTGCGTACACTGACGGTGCCCTTGATGTATTTGCCAAGAAAGAGAAGCGTATCATCCTGCGGGACAAAGTAGGTAGAGACTCTTCTACATACACGTACCGGACTATCCTGGGAGGACTACTGGCCCAAGAGAGAGATGTGAGGATCGAAAGCCGTGATGATCTCAAGTGTGTCACGACCGTACAACCGACGGATGAGCAAATGAAGGATATGCTCTTCGGTATGAAGGTGGTGAAGTACTGCAAGTCCAATGCCATAGTACTGGCAAAAGACGGTCAGGTATTGGGTGCCGGGTATGGACAGACCTCGCGCGTGGATGCTCTCCGTCACGCCATAGAGAAGGCTCATGCCATGGGATTCGACCTCAAAGGTGCGGTACTAGCTTCGGATGCATTCTTCCCCTTCGCCGACTGCGTCGAGATAGCACACAGGGAGGGTATGGCTGCTTTCGTACAACCAGGTGGTTCGATCAAGGACCAGCTCTCAATCGACTACTGCAACGAACATGATCTGACCATGTGCTTCACAGGTATCAGACACTTCAGACACTAACATCCTATAAACCAACAACGATAAATCACAGACACAAGATGGGATTTTTTTCACTGACACAAAAGCTTGCTATCGACCTCGGGACCGCAAATACGGTCATCATCCAAGGGGGCAAGATCATCATAGACCAACCTTCGTACGTCACAATGAACCGCAAGACCGAAAAGGTCGAATGGGTAGGGTACGAGGCTTATCGCAGATTTGAAAAGGAAAACAACGACCTCCAGACCATACGCCCTCTGAGAGATGGGGTGGTAGCTGACCTAGTAGCGTCGGAACACATGATAAGAGGCCTGATAAAGATGGCGAACCCCAAGAAACGCTTCTTCCCGGTCTCCCTCAAAGTGGTAGTATGTGTGCCGTCGGGAAGTACCGATGTGGAGATACGTGCAGTACGTGACTCGGCAGAGAAAGCAGGGGCAAACGAGGTATTCCTCATCCACGAACCAATGGCAGCTGCTCTCGGTATCGGTCTCGATGTCATGGAACCTACCGGAAACATGATAGTAGACATAGGTGGAGGGACTACCGAGATTGCCGTGATAAGCCTTGGGGGGATTGTCTCCAACAAATCTATAAAGGTCGCCGGCGATGAGTTTACTTCAGACATCGTAGACCACATGAAGGTCAAGCATAGTGTGCGTATAGGCGAAAGGACGGCAGAGGAAATAAAGAAGAATGTGGGCTCAGCCCTACCTGTCCTTGACGATGAACCGGCAGACTATGAGGTAATCGGACAAGACCTCGTAAGTATCTTGCCGAAGTCGGTATCGGTAAACTATAAAGAGATAGCCGAGTGTCTCGACAAGTCGATCACGAAAATCGAGACGGCAATAGGTAATGCGCTTGACAATACAATACCGGAATTGTATGCCGATATAGTCAAAAATGGGATCTACCTTGCGGGTGGTGGCGCGCTCCTCAAGGGTCTGGCAAAGAGACTGAGCGATAAGTTCAAGATAGACTTCCTCGTAGCCGAAGATCCTTTGCACGTTGTGGCAAAGGGGACACATATAGCTCTTGAGAACACGAGTAAGTACACCCTGCTCTTCAAGTAACCATGTCCGGCACTATATACCAGGAACAGTAAAAGGCGGTGCCGAGATGATATTTTATTCATCTCGGCACTGTCCGATATTTAGATACGAGACCGTAGGAGGAAGTAATAGATGTTCAGGCTTCTCGAATTTCTTAATTCCAAAGGGCATCTCATATTATTCATTGTGCTCGAAATAATCGCGGTAACATTACTGTACCGGGGTAGCAACTATCATACCGGGGTCCTCCTTAGTTCGACAAATGTAATAACCGGTCGCGTGACCGAAATAGCATCCGTAGCCAATTCATACATCGGACTGCGTGAAGCCAACATCGACTTGATGAATCGCAATGCCGACCTCGAACGGGAGGTATTGAGACTGCGCAACAATATCGAACGTCTCTTGGTAGACTCCCTTTCCTATCGGAGCCTCTTCGGGGATAGTATAGATAGACCTTTCCCATACGGTTATATGACTGCTAAGGTGGTAGGCAATATTCTATATGGAAATAGCAACTACATTACCATAGACAAAGGATCGGAAGACGGCATATATCCGGATATGGGAGTCGTAGGGATCAATGGGATTGTCGGAGTCGTGCAGACCGTGAGTCGGCACTATGCGAAGGTGATACCGGTCATCAACAAGGCTTTTGCCATAAGTTGCAAGATCGGAAGCAGTGAACACGTGGGAGTTCTTAAGTGGAACGGGCAGGATATTACGTACTCTCAAATCACAAACCTCCCAAAACACGTTAAGTTTGAGCAAGGAGATTCGGTCTTTACCAGTAGTTATTCCGCAATTTTTCCGGAGAATATCTTCATAGGAACGATAGAAGATGAGGGCACCTCACCTGACGACAACTTCTATGCCCTGAAAGTCAAGCTCAACGTATCGTTTGACAATCTGAAATATGTATATGTCATCGTCAATTATGACCGGAAGGAGCGCACGATGCTTGAGGTAGAACAAGAGTAATCTATGGCACGGAAATATATCATCACCATAATACAGCTATTGTTCCTTGTATTTGTACAAGTGGTTTTTCTCAATCATTTGAGGCTCTTTACATACTTTCTTCCGATAGTTTATCTCTATCCTGTGTTCAAGTTACCCATACGTACGGAGCGTTGGGTCACGACACTGTTGGGGGCATTTTCGGGAATACTGCTCGATGCATTTATGAATACTCCCGGCCTGAATATGGCTATATCAACCCTTGTTGCATACTTCCGCAACCCTATTCTCAATTTCATCTTGGGCGATGATATAGACGATCGAGAAGAAGATAGCCCTGCCCCATCGTTTATGAGTATGAAGAGCTACAAGTATCTCCTATACTTATCCTCACTGACATTCATTCATGTAACGGGCTTATTACTGACCGAGACATTTTCTCTGTCGTTATTTGATAGGACGATACCGTATGTGTTGGGCTCAACACTCATATCTATCCCTCTGATGTTGATATTCGATGCTTTTGGAAGACGGGTAAAACGATAGACCGATGAGGAAGAATTCAAAATACGCAATACGTAAGTATTTCATAGCGGCGGGGATCTGTCTCGTTGTCTTGATATATGTATTGCGGTTGTTTTATATACAAGTCCTCACCCCCGAATACAAGATACAAGCCAATAGTATCGCATTTCTCCGAAAGTCTTTGTACCCATCCAGAGGGATGATCTACGACAACAAAGACCGTCTTGTCGTATATAACAAGTCTACTTCCAATGTCATGGTCATCCTTCGTGAGATGCAACCGTTCGACACACTCGATCTCTGTCGTATCCTTAAGGTAGACAAGGAGTATATAGATCAGAAGATGGCGATGATCAGAGATAAGAAAGTCAATAAAAACTACTCGCCATACCTACCCCAACTATTCATATCTCAGATCAATCAAGAGGAGGCAGGACTCTTGCAAGAAAAGCTTTACAAGTTTCCCGGATTCTATATCGAACACCTTACGGCACGGGACTACAACTACACTTGTGGTGCTCTGATCCTAGGGACGGTAGGTGAAGTAAACCAAAAGGACATAGAGAAAGACCCATACTATGTCCCCGGGGACTACTCCGGTCGTACAGGTGTAGAGAAAAGTTACGAGCATCTCCTACGGGGAGAAAAGGGAGTCTCCGTGCTTCTTAGGGATGCTCACGGTCGTATCCAAGGGACATACGAAGAAGGGAAATACGACAAAGAGATTATCTCCGGGTATGATCTCAAGCTCGCGATAGATATCGAGCTTCAAGCCTATGGAGAGCAATTGATGAAAGGCAAGAGGGGTGCCATCGTGATGATCGAGCCGGCAACCGGAGAGATCCGCTGCCTTGTCTCTGCGCCTAGCTTTGATCCCTCGTTATTGATAGGTAGAGAGCGGGGACAGAACCACAGTCTCCTCGAAGCAGACCCGCAAAAGCCCCTCTACAATCGTGCCATCATGGGGACTTATCCGCCGGGATCGACCTTCAAACCCGTACAGGCCGCCGTATTTCTTAAGGAAGGTGTCATCACTCCCCACACTCTCTACTCGTGCCATCTCGGGTATCCGCTCTTGGGAAACCGCCCCAAGTGTCATCCCCATGGCTCTCCGACCTCTTTAGTGCCGGCACTGGCGACCTCCTGCAACGCATACTTCTGTTGGGGGCTACGGGCACTGCTCGATGATCGTTCGAGGTATCCCTCGATCCAAGAGGCATTCGAGCAGTGGAAAGGTCACGTTGTCGATATGGGGTTCGGGTACAAACTCAATGTCGATCTTCCGGGCGAGCGGCGCGGCTATATACCGAATGCCAAGGTATATGATAAGATGCTCAACGGTCGATGGACGTCAAGCAGCGTCATCTCTATCTCTATCGGTCAGGGCGAGATTCTGGCTACACCGCTTCAGATAGCCAATTTCGGTGCCATCGTTGCCAATCGCGGCCACTATTTCACTCCGCACGTCGTGAAGGAAGTCGTAGGTCTGCCTGTCGACTCGCTTCATATCCGACGTATGGAAAGCCACATCTCTCCTGATATTTTCGATATCATCGACGAAGGGATGGCCGCCGCCGTGACGGGAGGGACTTGCCGTGGGGCAGCCATCCCTGGTATTACCGTATGTGGCAAGACCGGGACCTCGGAGAATGTACATGGCAAAGACCACTCGGTCTTTATGGGCTATGCTCCCAGACACGACCCACAGATTGCCATCTGCGTCTTTGTAGAGAACGCAGGCTTCGGTGCGACATTTGCGGTCCCCATTGCGCGTCTTATGATGGAACGTTACCTCAAAGAGACCCTCTCTCCCGATGCGGAAGAGACAGAGCGCAGGATGATTAGTGCCGCCATACCATAGTATCCCACCCAAAGTTGTACTATCCCTCATGAACGAGACACGTCCCTCCTTCTTCAAGAATATAGACTACATGTCGGTATTTATATACCTACTGCTCGTCTTCCTCGGTTGGATTACGATCTATGCCGCAGGATACGATATAGGGAGCGGAGGGCTTTTCGATCTCCAAGGGCGTCCGGGCTCACAGCTGATGTGGATGGGAGCATCAGCTGTCGTGATCATCCTTATATTGGTGATGGATGACATCTTCATCAAGGCCGTGACTCCATGGCTTTACATAGCAATGATCCTACTCCTCATCGCCACAGTCTTCATCGCTCCGGATATAAAAGGGTCCCACTCCTGGCTGGTCATCACAGATACGATAAGGCTCCAGCCGGCAGAGTTTGCCAAGGTCGCTACGGCACTGATGCTTGCCCGGTGGTGCTCGAGGTATGAGTTCAGTATGTCGAATCCCCGAGATCTCACCGTAGCATTGCTTATATTCATCCTCCCGATGCTCATCATTGTGATGCAGAATGAGACAGGTTCGGCGATTGTCTTCGCAACCTTCCTGATTGCTCTCTACCGTGAGGGACTCACAGGGAGCATTATTATGTTCGGTTTTTTCCTGGCTGCACTGTTTATCCTGGCGTTGAAGTTCTCCGGCATGACCTGGGGGGCGACAGATGCCGATACGTTGATTGTCATCCTCCTCGTACACGTAGGAGTATATCTTGCCGTAGAGCTCTTCGGCAGTGCCCCGCACATCAAGTGGGCAGCTTTCGTTCCGCCGGCAGTCGTCTTTGCCACCTTTGGTATCATATCCATATTCACCACTGTCAATTTTGCATACGCAGCGATCGCTTCACTCGCACTTCTCTTGGCATACATCGTTGGTTGTATAGTCCTTAATAGGGGAAGGTATCTGCCGGTTATACTGGCTATGGGGATCACCTCCGTAGCTATCTTTGCCGGGATCGAATACTTCTTCAACGAAGTCCTCCAGGATCACCAACAAAAACGCATCCTTGTCTCACTCGGACTGAAAGATGACCCCTCCGGTGCAGGGTACAATGTCAATCAGAGTATAATCGCCATCGGGTCAGGTGGGCTTACGGGGAAAGGCTTCCTCAATGGGACACAGACCAAACTCAAGTATGTCCCGGAGCAGGATACCGACTTCATCTTCTGCACAGTGGGAGAGGAGTTCGGGTTTGTCGGTACGACCGTTGTCCTCGGGATATATCTCGTACTACTTCTGAGGCTGATCCATCTTGCCGAGAGACAGACCGATCCCTTCTCCCGAATATATGGCTATTCGGTCGCTTGTATACTCTTCTTCCATCTCGTAATCAATATCGGCATGGTCATAGGGATAGTGCCTGTGATCGGGATACCGTTGCCATACTTCAGCTATGGGGGCTCTTCATTGCTAAGTTTCAGTATCCTCCTCTTCCTTTTCCTGCGTCTTGATGCCTCCCGTCGGGAGCGATAAGCAGACACTCCGCTACTACGACTCTATCCACATACGCTCGGGATGTACCGATGACCGATAACAAAAGGCATCGCTACCGTATATGAAGTAAATTTCCGCACTAGAAATCTGATTTTTCGGAGCGGAAAAACCACTTTACTGCCCCTGAAAAGTAATCATCCGGCACGGAACACAAGTCCGTATCCCAATATCCCGAACTTTGGCCCCGCATCCGAGAGAAATGGCCTCGGCATATCACCGTTCTCGACTGCGGACATAAATCAAAAAGGGGCTGCATCCGGACTCCGGTGCAACCCCTCCTCGCAAGGTATCTGTCTTATAGACCGTGAAGCTCGTGCCCCATGCGGTCACGTTTAGTCCTGAGATAATTGAGATTGAAGCTATTGGGAGTGACCTCTATCGGTACGATCTCCACAATCTTGAGTCCGTATGACTCCAAGCCCACTCTCTTGGTCGGGTTGTTCGTCATCAGCTTCATGTTCTGGATACCAATGGATCTCAGCATCTCAGCACCTATACCGTAGTCGCGCTCGTCAGGCATAAAACCAAGGGCTATATTCGCTTCGACGGTATCCATCCCCTCGTCTTGCAGCTTGTAAGCATGGATCTTGTTGCAAAGCCCTATCCCTCGTCCCTCTTGGTTCAAGTAGATAATGGCGCCCCTACCCTCCTCTTGGATCTTCTGCATCGCCGTATGCAACTGCTCGCCGCATTCGCAACGCTTCGACCCGAAGATGTCGCCCGTAATACACGATGAATGGACACGGACAAGCACGGGACTGCCATCGGAGACATCTCCCTTGATGAGTGCCAGGTGCTCTGTGCCGTTGCTCTTCTGTTTGAAAGGTACGATCCTGAAGTCTCCGAACGCTGTGGGGAGCGGGACTTCGACACCCTTGGTGAGTATGGACTCGGTCTTCAGACGGTAGGCAATAAGATCTGCTATGGAAATCATCTTGAATCCGAACTTCTTGGATATCTCAGCAAGCTGTGGAAGACGCGCCATCGTGCCGTCTTCATTGATGACCTCGATAAGGCATGCTACGGGTTGTAAGCCGGCAAGCTTCGCAAGATCTACGGCAGCTTCGGTATGCCCGGCTCGACGCAATACGCCCTTGTTGCGTGCCCGTAGGGGGTTGATATGACCGGGGCGCGCGAGATCTGTGGGCTTGGTAGCGGGATCTGCAAGAGCTTGTATGGTCATGGCTCTGTCGTACATCGAAACGCCTGTGGTACATCCTCTACCAATCAAATCGACCGTTACGGTAAACGGGGTCTCATGCACCGAGGTATTCTCTTGTACCTGCATGGGAAGCTCCAACTCCTTACAACGATCTTCTGACAATGGGACACACAAAACCCCTCGACCATACCTCATCATGAAGTTGATAATCTCGGGGTTTACCTTTTCGGCTGCTACTATGAAATCACCTTCGTTTTCTCGATCCTCATCATCCACAACTATGAGAATCTTTCCGTTCTTAAAGTCTTCGACGGCTTCTTCGATCGTATTCAGTACTATTTCCATCGCTATTTAATTGAGATATTATGTTTAGTGAGATTTATTCTTGTAGGGGAAGTAGGTCGACGATTTGCTGATTTGTTGCAAGCACATTCTTCAATTCCCTCATATATGCCCGGTTTCGATACGCATAAATCACGTAAAACAGCAAGCCGATCGGGAAAAGTGCCATAAGTATGATATTGCCTAGCCGACTCTTCAGACGCATAGTCCTCGTAAGATCACGCAAGACGGGATAGTTCGCAAGGCGATTTATCATCAAGTAATCGCGAGAGTTGGAGAGATTTTCTACCAATCCCTCGATGGTCATATATATATCGCTCCGAAGCTCATGGGTATTGTCGTTGAGGAAGAATGTCGAATACGACATCCGCCCGAGCGAAAGAAGTTGCTTCACCTTACCGTCAAGAGCGGATATAGCCCCCCTTGCCGCAGTATAGTCGGGGGATTCCATAGCTACCTCCTTATACATTAGCTTACGGGTCGTAGTCGTACCCAAGACCTTGCGGATCGCATTGATGTAGTTGTCAAGATTGAGCTTGGTGGAGTCCTTTGTGGCAATGTAACTTAGCCATAGCCCGATCGGAGCAAGTACCATAGACGGCATCCACATACCTATCCATACAACCCACTTGCCTTCTCTCGCCATCTTCAACCCCATAGACTCAAGGATGTAATAGACAATGAAGAAGAGTACGGCTGTCACGATAGGTGTCCCGAGTCCTCCCTTTCGGATAATTGCACCCAGAGGGGCCCCGATGAAAAAGAAAACAAGACACGCAACGGGATAGGTCATCTTGCGGTGATACTCGAACAAGTTCTTACGCAGGAGATTGACAGTATCCTCTCTTGATGTACGTGTAAAGAAGTTTTGTGAAAGTCTGTCCACGATGATTTCCCCGGTACGTGCGTACAAGTCTCCCTTCTCTTTCATTCCCATGTCAGAAATCCTCTTCTGAATGGAATAAGAGCGTTGGATATCTTTAGGCAACTCTACGTAACGTGAGGGGAAAGGGACTGCAATAGAAAGAGAATGAGACTGCTCTTCCGTAGACGGAACTGATGCAACTTGCGACTCATTGGCAGTGTTGGATGGAGTGTTGGATTCGCTTATTTCAATAGGCTTATCCGGATGATATGCGATAGGTTCCAGGACTTCTCGCTCAGAGGTAATCGACCTTATAGATGATGAGTGCGGACCCTGTTGGAAGTGTGTCTGATACGAAGATTGAATGACCTCCTTAGCGGCCATGATTTCAAGCGAATCAACCACAAATTTCAACGAATCCGTATAAGCTTTGAGTTCTAAAATGTTCTTCCCCACAAACTGAGATGATAGGATACCTTCATCTACCATGTTCAGATTTGCATCGAAAGAAATATGTACTTCCTTTACGTCAAACTTTTCTCTTAGGTATGGAATGAGCTCTGTGGGATGCGCATAACTTTGATTGCGTAAGTTCTTAAATGATTCACCGTTAAACATCTCAAGGATCAAAGCACTGTTATCTTTCGTAGAGTATACCCTGCCGGAATCTGCTACTATAACAGTCGCATTTGAAAAACCTTCGTTGTAGTCATATATCATTAAGCCTTTGAGCAGCTTCGTATCCGGATCTTTTTCCTTGACGTAAATACTATATCCATTTAGATCTTTATAAAAGACGCCTTGCGGTATCGCAAGCTCGGGAGACTTGTTCCGTATCGAAAAATAATATGTCCAGAACTTTACTTGAGACTTAATCATCCAGTCGTTTTGGAATACAAAAAGACCAAAAGAAATAAGCACGACAGAGATAAAGATAGGTTTCATTATGGTATAGAGCGGTACGCCTGCCGACTTCATAGCAAGAAGCTCAAGTCGCTCACCGAGATTCCCAAAAGTCATGAGGGAGGCCACAAGGACAGCGAGTACGAGTGCGAGCGGTACCACGGTCATTGCCGCATAGAACATCAGTTTAATAAAGATAGTCGCTTCAATCCCTTTTCCTACCAAATCATCTACGAAGCGCCATAGGAGTTGCATAATCACGACAAACCATGATATAGCAAAAGACATTGCAAGTAGGGGGAAAAACGTCTTTAAGATGTAGATATACAGTTTTTTTATCTTCACTAACTTGTAAGTTGATGCACTATAATAATATCTCTACGACACCGAGGAGATTAAGACATAACGCGACTCCGAGAATGTTGATGCACTATGATAACATCTCCATGCCCCGGTGTAGATAAATATCCTACTACTCGAACCTCGTAGCCGAGCGCGACCTCGAGGTACTCTACTCCGGTGTAGATAGACATCCTACTACTCGAAACCGTGGATCATGCACTATGATAATACCTCAATGACATATTGGTTTTGATCTCAACAAGGATTATCCCTTCAGTCCATGCGCTATGATAATACCTCCACGACCCGTTGGAAGAGTGGTAGCATCCCTACGGGTACACAAAGGTAGCGAAAAAAAAGCGGTATCTGAGTACTATTCCAAGCCCAAGCTACGCCGCAACTCTTCTATGTGTCTCTCCCAAAGTTGTTCAAGGGTTTCGTACTCCATCTTGACATCATAGTCATCTACGAGGAGGGAGACGGTGGAGGTGAGTTCGGTTTTGATGATTTCCATGCTTATGTATGAGTGACAATCATCATTCCAGATCCATTTGATTAGTTTCTCTTTTTCTATTTCGCTGATTGTTGCGTGGCGTTTATCATCTTCTTCATCCCAATGTACGCTTACTAATTTACCGTCTATATAAACATTCGGGGCGAACCATTCGGACAAACCTTTCGAGGTCGTGATCTGATTCCATATACTTCGCACCGAAGCATTCCCCAGTACATATTCGCTCTGGAATCCTTTTCGTTCAGTTTTCATACTCTTGGTCATGATATTCAAGGTGCATATTGATAGCACAATATAGCAAAAAATATCAAATTACATACCATAGAAGTACTCCGAAGACTTGAAATACTTGTAGACTTTAGGGATATAATCTATAATATCACTTGCCATAAGACTCTCTTCCGAATAGTCAGAGGCATACAAGTCTCCGGCATATCCATTGATAAATGTAGCAAAGAGGCAAGCGATAAGTGGCTTGTACCCTTTGCCCAGGAGTGCAAGTATCGTTCCGGTCAATACGTCACCCGTACCGGCAGTAGCCATACCTGGGTTGCCGGATGTATTGAAGACTATTCGCCCGACTTTGGAACAAACTGCGGTATATGCCCCTTTAAGCACTATGTTTATCTTGTACGTCTGAGCCATTTGAGATGCTTTCATCAAGCGTTCATAGTCATTGGTAGATATTCCTGCCAGAGCATCGAATTCCCCCGTATGCGGTGTGAGTACAGAGTCTTCGGGGAGCATCTCAAGGAGTGACTTATTGGCTGCAAGGAGATGAATAGCATCGGCGTCCACCACAAGCGGCTTCTTGAAGTAGCACAATAGGCCTTCCAATGCAGCGGCAGAGTCAAAGTGCCTGCCGAGACCCGGACCTATGGCTATGGCATCATAGTTGTGTGCGTCATTAAACATCGTAAAGCACTCCCTGCTTTTGTCTATCGACACAAGGGCTTCAGGCAAAGCGGCATGGACGATACTCTGCATTCCCTCCGGCACGTGTACGGTCAAGTGGCCTGCCCCAGAGCGCATACAAGCCTTCCCTGCTAGTAGTGCCGCTCCCATCATCCCGGGTTTTCCGGCTATGAGTGCCAGACGACCGTAGTCATATTTATTGGTATGCTTTTGCCTCTTTGGGATCATGCCATCGAGATCAGACGAAGTGAACACATAGTTTTTCACTTGTTTGTTGGGGATGTCGTCATCCAGTCCGATATTTATTATCTTCCATTCACCGACATAAGGGGCATTGTCGGCGAGCAAGAACGCAAGTTTTGGTCCATGGAAGGTATAGGTGTATGTCGCTTTGATGACATTGTCGAGGAGATTGTTGGTATTATCCTCCGGCATCAATCCGGAAGGGATGTCCACCGATAGGATTGTCTTAGCCTTATTATTGATATACCGAGCTACTTGTGCCAGGTCACCTTCAAAGGGGACATTTATCTCTATCCCGCACATTCCGTCTATCACGATATCTTCGGGTTGGATCACGGGTGGATTAAAAGAGGTAGTCACCTCCCTCACATTGATACCCATCTCATTGAGACGACGTAGATTGATCAGGCAGTCGTCCGAGAGGAGACCTGTAGGGTTTAGGACGACCGGCTCCACTTTATTATCGAAGCTCGACAAGATGCGCCCGATGGCGAGAGCCAGGGCCCCATTAGCTCCGGGACCGGCAAAGATTATGATGCGATGATTGTTCTTGAAGTCTCGTTGAAACTGTGCACAGAACGCATTGCTCATCTGCTCACACAGCTCGAGAGATGTATATCTTCCCTTTGCTCCCGTCGCGGCTTGTTCGAGATTATAGGTATGCTCTCGTGTGTATATTTTTAGCATAACAGACTATCTTTAGGATATGTGGTGAATCAACCAAAGTTACACATTCTCGCAAAATAATCGAAGTCAGACTGTCAGGAATAGACCAGAGGTCTCTTCGAGATAGGACTCATCCCACTCCTTTATGGGAGGTAGCATAGCACCCTCTATGAGCATATCCCTAAGCGTACGTATAGAGCCGTACGATCGGGCAAGCGATTCCATATCCCGCTCCGTATAGGCGAATGGCAGATGCCGGCAACCCTTGCTGTCTATAATCGTAGGAAGGGAGAAGAAGCAGTGTCCAAACTCAGCCGAGTTATGGTAACGTGAAGAAGGCAGTACGAACGGCTCTTCATCGCTTGCCACAAGCATCCTGTACCCCAATAGGGCGGGACTCTGGTAAGCTGTGTGCCCGCGCTGCTTTATGACCATACGCCCACCGTTCACGACCCGATTCACTATCTCGTCCCAAGTAGTCCCCGGCATGGAGTTTGCGGCGATCCATCCATCGAGGGTCTGCCCTTTGATCCGTACCGTATCCCTCATCACAGCCATTGACATATCATGGCTACCGAGCGTATATACGTTCTGCATATCACTATTATCTATCCGTAGGAGCTCTCTCAATGCACGGCGGTAACGAGTCGTATCGAGCCCGGAGAGAGAGATTACCTTGGAGGCCGGTAGTCCGCTATGCAGGAGGAGCGACAGACCTATGAGATCTGAGGGGTTGGAGACGCATACCACCCGCTCCACCTGCCCCACAGCTGCTCGCAAGGCTCTCCCTGTCTCCATTGCAGCAGGGGCATTGTCCAGCAGCATCTCCTCGCGGGTCTTCTTGCCGGACTGGATACTCCTTGAGTAGAATATATATCCCCCCTCTCGACAAGCCGCCTCGGTGTCTGTCGTTATACTCACTCGTACGTCGTCGAACTCTGCTTCCAACACTTCGGCCAATAGGCCTTCGAGCCGAGGCAGGTGCGACCCGTGCAGTATGATGTGTGGCGAAAACTTGTCCATACAAGCGATAAACACCAACTGACTCCCCAGCAGCCCCGTAGCCCCAAAGACTACTAAGGGGGCTTCGGTGCGATAGCCCTTACTGTTTCTCTCCATTTTCCTCCGTATTTGGCTTAGTTTTTCCATGGAACAAATATAGGACAATTCTGGTTCCGTCACCGTATCTCCTTTGCACAGAAACAACTCTTCACGTAACCTGCTTCCGGACTCAAAGTTTCGGCACTCGGAATGGATGTGATCCGGATGGGCCATAAACTTTGAGATAATCGGACATAAAGTACAAATCGGGGGCTGAAATCTACTTTTCAGCCCCCGATTTGTACTTTCCCGCTCCTGAAAATTACTTTTCAACCGCAGGACATCGCTTCAGGTGCGGTAGAAGTCTTTTTCGTTCCCCCACCCTTCCTTTTTTGCAGTGCATTGCTTCAAAAAAGTTACGGTAACCTTAACAGCGATTGATAAGGAACACGAAGAACTCACTATCGCATCGTGCATATACCGAGACCGTATGCTCTCCCGGGAAGTGCAGCACTGTCCCGGGGGTGAGAAGGTGAGTTTCGTCTGCTCCGAGCGTTACTTCCAATTCGCCTGCAATAGGGGTGAAGTAGACCTCTTGCCCTTTGTGGTCGTGCGGAGGTACGGATTGTGTGTTCGCCAGTTTTATATGTACCAGCATAAGTTCTTTATTGTCGATCAGTCTCCCTGTGGCTGTCAGTTCTTGTCCAATCATAGTTTTACCGTATTATGTATGGTGATTAAATCTTACCGTAAAGGTACCATCTCTCGGAAGAAGGGAGCGTAACCGAGGTTACACTCACCCTCAGCCATGGAAAAAAACAGTTATCTTTGTGACACATATAGACTATATGATGACCGTACGCTACTCATTTATCATACCATTGTACAATAGACCGGACGAAATCCGCGAACTCCTCGACTCCATTTGTGCGCTTGAGGGAGAGTGCGGATACGAAGTGATTGTGGTCGAGGATGGTTCGACACAGCCCTCAAAAGAGATTGTGGAGAGCTATTCAGACAATCTGGACATCAAATACATCTATCAAGACAATACCGGCCCCGGAGGGGCACGCAACAGAGGTGCGGAGGAGGCTGTCGGGGAGACGCTTATCATACTCGACTCTGATACAGTCCTGCCACCGGGATACCTCAGTGCTGTGGAGAAGTCTCGGGCAGAGCGTCCCGCACCCCTTTGGGGGGGACCGGATCGAGCTGCCGAAGACTTCACGACGATACAGAGAGCTATTGATTACAGTATGACCTCGTTCTTTACGACGGGGGGTATACGTGGCGGACGAAGACGTCTTGATAAGTTCTATCCCCGCAGCTTCAATATGGGTGTGGACCGGGAGGTGTATCGGAGCGTCGGTGGATTTCGTGACATGCGTTTCGGCGAAGACCTTGATCTGAGTATGCGTATCCTCGAAGCAGGGCACAGGTCGGAGTGCTATGAAGAAGCATGGCTTTACCACAAGAGAAGGGTATCCTACATACAGTTCTTTCGTCAAGTCTACAACAGCGGTATAGCACGTATCACCCTCAATCGCCTACATCCCGGTACACTCAAGGCAGTACATACCTTACCGGCACTCTTTGTGCTGGGACACATTGTACTGATCGCTCTTGCTCTGATGCACGATCCGTATTGGCTGATACTCCCTCTTGTCTATATGCTATTGATAGTCTGTGATGTCTTCTTGCGCACCGGATGGATGCATCTGGCGGTGCATTCCGTCATCGCATCGTATGTGCAGCTCTTCGGGTATGGGTTGGGGTTTCTACACTCATTCGTCAAGCAGGTGGTCTTGAAGCAGAAAGAGTTCACGAGGTTTGAGGAGAATTTCTACGAATAGTACAATCTAACACACATAACTATATATGGAAGCCGAGAAATCAACTAAGAGAGAATGGTGGAAGCACCCCCTACTCCGTACCGCAGGAGTCGTATTGCTCTTCGTCGCTATAGCACTTGCCTACTTCTATCCCGCAGCCTTTGAGGGACGAAAACTATTTCAAGTGGACGGAGCAGGTGCAGCCGGCGTGGCAAGAGACGTAGTGGAGGAGCGTGAGAAGACGGGACACTCCTCCCTCTGGACGGGAAGCCTCTTCGGAGGGATGCCGATGTACCAGATCTCTCCCTCGTATCCCTCTTCGGCAGTGATAGGGAGTGTGCACAAAGTCTACCAGCTTCGTGCACCATTCGACCTGCTTCCGGGAGATACTTATCTCGTCTTCATGCTGCTCATTGGCTTTTATATTTTGATGAGAGCCTGGGGAGCCAAACCTCTCCTATCGGTATTGGGGGCAGTGATGTGGGCATTCTCGTCCTATTTCCTCATATTGATCGAAGCGGGACATATATGGAAGCTGCTCACGCTGTGCCATATCCCGCCAACAATCGCCGGACTCGTGCTGGCATTCCGCCGTAAGAAGTATTTGCCGGGGTTTGCAGTCACCGCTCTCTTCACTGCACTCCAGATCTACTCAAACCATATTCAGATGACCTACTACTT
>JBHBLB010000030.1:0-16757 GCA_041791495.1 Porphyromonas sp. | reverse complement strand
GTCTGCCATACCGATGTAGTGCTGGAGATTGGCTCCGAAGCCGAGTGTCTCGAGACCTACCCAAGTGGCGAATTGGTGAGACCCTTGCACCTGTTGGGCCCATATCGGGAAGTTGTGCGCGTATGTGGGATAGGCGGTCTGCAACTTTGTGGTTACTTCAGGGTCATCGAAGAAGAGGATAGTACCTACTCCGCTCATGAAGGCTTGGTGGAGCTTCGTCTTTGTCGACTGTATGTATCTCTCCTCGCCAAGGTAAGAGATGAGCACTTCTTCGATAATCTCCCAGTGTTTTGTGTGGTCTTTCCCCGTGAGTAATGCTATACGTACGGGTTGGGAATTGAATGCCGAGGGTACATTTTGTAGCACTTGAGCGAGGAGCCTCTCGACCTCTTCCCGAGGTGCTACCCACTTTGGCTTGATGTCGTAGTGGCTATGTCTGCGTGAGAGTAGTCCATTGACTATCTCTAAGTTGTGATTTACTTTTGTCATATTTCGATTCGGCAACAGTTGGGTTGCCGTCGGATATATAACAAGGATGCAAAGAGATTTGTTCCCCTTTTAGAAGAAGGTGAGTATCCAATCCACGGCTTTCACCCAGACGAGGTAACGAAATAATTTCCCCGCCAGCATAAAGAATGCCACCAACCATACATTGGCACGGAGCAGTCCGAGAGCTACGGCGAAGAAGTCGCCTATGCCCGGGAGAAAGACGAAGAACGCCATCCACGCCCCTTTGCTCTGGATCCATCGAGTTACCCTATCGAGCTTTTCTTCTTTTAGCTTCAGATACTTGATGATCCACTCACGCTTGCCGAGCAGACCGAGCCAGTAGCAGGTCATCCCCCCGAGCCAGTTGCCCAGAGTGGCGGCAGTGATGCAGACCGTATAGCTTGCTCCGGTGAGGAGGACCCCGGAGAGGACTACTTCAGAACTGAACGGGAGGATCGTAGCGGCAAGGAAGGAGGCAATGAAGACGCCTATATAGCCATATTCGATAAGGAAATCCATGAGGGGGTTATGCCGTAAGGGTGTGGATGAGGGTACCGAGTGCACCGAGCACAGATATAGTCATCAGACCGATCCAGATCTTATCGTGTACGGTGCGGTAGTAGACCTGGAGGATGGTGCATCCGAAGAAAAGGGAGGAGAGAAGGAATACCGACAGCGTACCGGTATAACTGTACAACAGATGAAAGGCGAACATCATCCATGTGAGCTCTAAGTGCATGGACAGAAAGAAGCGGTGCCGCTCGAGTGCACGTGCCTTGAAGTTGTAATAGAAGAGCGATATACCCAAGAGCATCACCGTATACGCTATGTAGAAGGCTTCGCTCCCACTCACCGTGAAGGTCGAGATCTGAGTAAGTCGGACAAAGAACCCGGTGAGACTCCCGACCACACCTTCGACGCTGGGAGGGGCAGTCAGCAGGAGAGCAAGCCACCATACACCGAGGATCCCAAGGAGCATTGCACCTGTCTGTCGTGCAGAGAGTCCTTCCATACGTTGTGCCTTGAAGAGATAGTATGGCATAAGTACTATAAATGATATATGGTACAGGGTGAGCATGCCTATGAGTAATCCTACGTCGAGTAGCCTGAAGGTACTGGCTACTCTTCCGTAGCTGTTGAGCAGGAGCTCGGTAGAGAAGATGAGAAGTATCAGCACAATCTCTGCCATACCCACACCTTTTGCACCCAAGAAGAGGAAGGCGGATATGAAAAGTCCGAACAGTAATGTGCCCGCAAGCCCTGTAAGCTTCGATCCGTAGTAGAGCAGTCCGTGACGGCGTAGCACCACGAGCATCAGGATGAACAACACCCCACCGAGGAGTATAGAGTCATTGGCGAAGCTCGATATACTCTCCCGATAGGGTATTGCTCGATCTATCAATGGTACTGACATATCTCTCTGTGCGGAGTGGGCGGTAGAGATCTCAGAGGAGATCCTTACCGATGTCTCGACGGTAGTAGATCCCGGTGTAGTCGATATGGGATAGGCGGTCGTAGGATCGGGTAAGGGCTTCGGTAAGTGTCGATCCGATGGAGGAGACTGCCAGTACTCGTCCGCCGGAGGTTACGGTCTCTCCATCGCTATTGCGTGATGTCCCGGCATGGAAGACGACAGATGTCTCTGTGTCTGTCCCGGTACCTGTAACCTTATACCCCTTGATGAACTCCTCGGGATAGCCTCCCGACACTGCTACGATCGTAGCGACGTGGTGATCTTCGCATTCGATGGTATGGCTACGTAACGTCCCCTCTTTGAGGCTAAGCAGAGCTGGCATCAGATCCCCCCTAATGCGCATCATGACGGCTTCGGTCTCGGGATCGCCCATCCGGCAGTTGTATTCGATGACGTATGGATCGCCCTGGCAGTTGATCAGGCCAATGAAGACAAAACCTTTGTAGTCTATCCCTTCGCTTTCTATACCTTTAATGGTGGGGCGAACGATACGCTCCTCGACTTTCTGTATAAATACCTCGTCGACGAAGGGGACGGGAGAGACGGCTCCCATGCCTCCTGTGTTGAGTCCTTTGTCTCCTTCTCCGATACGCTTATAGTCCTTTGCCATCGGAAGTAGGGCATAGTCGTGCCCGTCGGTAAGTACAAAGAGCGAACACTCTATACCGGAGAGGAAGGTCTCTACGACCACGCGATTGCCTGCATTGCCAAACTTCCCTCCAAGCATCTCCTCAAGCGCAGCACAGGCTTCCTCATAGCTCTCGACGATGAGCACACCTTTACCTGCCGCTAACCCATCAGCCTTGAGGACGTATGGGGGCTGTTCCTCGTTTTTGAGGTATTCTTTAGCTTCCTCTAAAGTATTGGCGGTGAAGGTGCGATGCTTTGCGGTCGGGATATTGTGCCGTGTCATAAAGTCTTTTGCGAAGTCCTTGCTTCCCTCGAGTTGCGCTCCGGCACGGGATGGTCCCACAATATGAAGTTCCGAAAGCTCGTCGATGCCTTTGAGATAATCAGTTATCCCATCCACCAAAGGCACTTCCGGACCCACGATCACCATATCGATCTCATGACACTTAATAGCTTCCGCCACTGCCGAGAAGTCGGAGAGTGACAAAGCAATATCGGTACATCCCGGCAATGAGCCCGCATTTCCCGGTGCTATATATGTATGCTTCACGAGGGGACTGCGTGACACTTTCCATGCCAAGGCCTGTTCTCTCCCTCCGCTTCCTAGTATGAGTACATTCATCGTAGTAGTGATATGTTTAGAGATGATCGGTAAAGTATCTGGTGATGACCTTATAGAGGTGGACACGTTCGACACCTCTTACATTGTGTTCATGGCCCGGGTAAATCATATAATCGGGCATAGTGCCTTTTGCAACGGCAGATTTGAGGAAAAGAAGCGAATGTTGCCATACCACCACAGGGTCGATATCTCCGTGGATAAGCATCAAGCGTCCACGAAGATCCCCTGCGCGATCTATGAGGTTCGAAGCTTTGTAACCCTCGGGATTATCTTGAGGCGTACCCATATACCGTTCTCCATACATAACTTCGTAGAAACTCCAGTCCATCACCGGGCCTCCGGCCACACCGACTTTGAATGTCTCGGGATGAGTGAGCATAAGATTTGTGGTGAGGAAGCCACCATAGCTCCACCCGTGTACGCCAATGCGGTCGGCATCTACGTAAGGAAGGCTCTTGAGGTACTCCACCCCTTTCATCTGATCTGCCATCTCTGCTATCCCGAGGTTACGGTGTATGGCAGCTTCAAAGGCAAGCCCTCTATTGGCAGACCCGCGACTGTCCACCGTAAAGACGATATATCCCTCTTGCGCCATATAGTTGTCCCAAGTCTGATGTAGTGATCTCCAGCTATCTGTGACGAGTTGCGCATGAGGCCCTCCATAGACATAGACGATGGCGGGATACTTCTTGCCCGGTTCAAGGGTACGAGGTGAGGTCATCTTGTAGTAGAGATCCGTCGTCCCGTCTGCCGCTTTTATGGTACCGAGTTCTACTTTCGGAAGATCAAATTCCGTAAGGCTTACGGTGGCGGTAGCGATGGTGCGTGTCTGAGGTTTACGACCGAGAGAGATGAACCTTAGCTCTCCCGGGTTGTCGATGTTGGAAAAGTTGTCCACGGCGTACGATAGATCCGGAGCTACGGTCACGGAGTGGAACCCTTTCTCCGGCGTAAGGCACTCACGCTTAGCCGACCGGAGGGATACCCTCCATAGGGACTGTCCCATAGGATACCCCTCATTGGAGATGTAGTAAGCCCAATTCCCTTTGGCATCTATCCCTACGAACTGTTTCACTTCCCACACCCCTGAAGTAAGTTGTTTGCTTGACTTTCCATCATTTCCGATTAGGAAGAGGTGGTTGTACCCTGCAACTCGACTGGCACGAACGAACGCTCTCGATGTACCTATATACTGTATCGGTGTAGAGGGCTCGACATAGAATGGACTCTCTTCCTTAAGTATCGTGTGAAGAGGTTTACCGCTCTTTGCATTGTAGCGGACAAGTTTACCTTGTTTTTGGTTACGACTCACATGCTCTATGCAGAACGCCTCTTCCGGTGACCAGCTCCAGTTGGTGAGATAAGAGTCAAGAGGTTCGCCGGTATCTATTGTTTGTACGGTATTGTCCTGAGTGTCGTAGATGTGCACCGTGACCTTTTCGCTCTTTCTCCCCGCCATTGGGTATTTATAATGCATAAGTCTGGCGATAGGAGCGTTCATGTCTACGAGAGGATAGGCTTCGACCTCGGTATGATCTACGCGAAAGAAAGCAAGATAACGACCGGAGGGCGACCAGAGAGTCCCTTTTGACGTCCCGAATTCATTACGATGAGCAACCTCTCCATAGACTATGTCGTCCGTCCCATCCGCTGTCACTTGGGCGAGGTACCCCATGCGATCCGACACATATATATTATGTCCGTCCATAAGAGCTATACGTCCACCCGGTATAGACAGGTCGAAGGTCTTGAACCTTTCGGTATCGAAGAGATACTCTCCCGCGATTTTCCCACTGATGTTGTCGAGGAGATAGAGCCCTTTCCCGGTCAAGGCGATGAGCTGTCCCGTCAGCTTATCCACCATGAGGTATGGGAGCTTTGCCTTGTCGTCACACATTACCTCCCTCCATGCCGAAAGGGTGAGGAACGTACGCTCACCGCCCACCTTTTCGATCAGTCTGTATTCATTGTCTTTGGTGTGAATGAGTCCGGCCGAAGTGATTGCTGCTACTTGCAGAGTCTTTGGCGTGTGTCTTGCGAAGCCCTTCCCTCCAGCGATGACATCGTCAAGGGTCAGCCTCTTATTCTCTTGGGAAAAAAGCAAACCCACCCCGACTGTACTGCAAAGTACTGTCGAGATGAGCAGGCGTTTGGGATTAAATCTCATGACGTTGTATATGTGTTACTGTGAATTTATATTCTTCTCCTTTCACTCATCGGAACTTCTACGTTCGTGATTCGGTCTGGGTTCGAAGACGATGGCACGACTTTCGCTGCCACTCTTGTGCCTCCTGTCGGGACCGGATGGGCGAGAGCGCATCGGGCGACCCTCACGCTTCCCTCGGTATTCCTCTTTTTCGCCGTGCCTTTTAGGGCGATCGCTGCGGTATCTATCGTTTTTGTGGAAGTCTACTTTGCGCTCTTTCCACTTCCCGGCGCGGGCATACTCTTGGGCATTCTCGACTCTCTCTCTTACGAAGTCGTTGCGCTTCCCTTCGAAGAGCTCGTACCCTCTGAGCTCACACTCTATACTGCCGTTGTACAGTGTCTCTCTGAAGAAGTGCTTGAGCCCTATGGCATCGAACCCCTCTACGCTCGAAGATATGATCCAAGCCTTATAGCCGGCAAAGGTGTGCTTGAGGATGCTTCCTATCGTACCGTACAGCTTCTCCAACTCCATAGGACGCAGACGCTCCCCGTACGGAGGATTGGTCATCAGCAATCCGGTAGGTGCAGGCTTGGTATCGGAGGTGTACTCTTCGATAGGCTTTACAGAGAGCTGCACGTGCTTTTGTACACCGGCACGTGTCACGTTGGCACGGGCGATGGATATGGCTTTGGGCGAGATATCGCTGCCATATATGGTGTGCTCGAACGGACGCTCCTCCCACTCGTCAAGGATGTCGGTGAGGAGATCTCCGTCGAAGTCCTTCCACTTCTCGAATGCGTACGACTCACGGAATATACCCGGGGGGATATTGAGAGCTATCAGTGCCGCTTCCGTGAGCAGCGTGCCACTGCCGCACATCGGGTCGATGAAGTCGCACGTACCGTCCCACCCAGCCATCAGAAGCATCCCTGCCGCCAGTACTTCGCTGATCGGAGCATCTGTCTGCCCTATACGGTAACCCCTCTTGTGCAGGCTCTCCCCGCTGGAGTCGAGAGCGAGTGTCACGGTAGTATTGGCTATGTGGATGTGAAACCTCACATCCGGATCCATCACCGATACGTTGGGGCGACGCATCTCACGGTCTTGGAAATAGTCGGAGATCGCATCCTTGGCTCGATAAGCTACGAACTTGCTGTGTGTAAATCTCTCAGAGTAGACGACCGTATCGAACGCGAAGGTGGTACGAGGGGTGAGGTACTGGCTCCACTCTACGTGATCGTAAAGGTGCTGATAGATTTCGTCGGCGTTCGTTGCCTCGAATGTATCTATCGGTACTAGGACTCTCAGTGCTGTACGTAGGTGGATGTTGGCTTTGTAGAGGGTTCTTTTGTCTCCTGAGAATGCGACCATGCGCCTGCCGGGTTCGATATCCGTGGCACCGATTGCCTCTAATTCACTCTTCAATATCCCCTCAAGACCATGCATGGTCTTGGCGATCATTTTGTACTGTGGATGTTCTTCCATTTATTCTTTCTAAGACGAGTGTGTTGTGTTGTCGCTAAGACAATATATTCTATTGCTCTGTGCGCCTGCAAATTTACGAACTTTTCGGTGATTATCCGATAATAGAGTTGTAGAGTCTACGCACATTGCACTCACCGGTGTCGGATACAAGCCCCGGGTGCAATGGACTATGTGCTGGGGAGGTCTCGCTCCCGACCTACTCCCCCTCCGTCCCGATCGGAGAGCTTGTCACTATGAAAGGACGATAGGGTAGGCTTCAGAAGTAAGCCAGAATCGGACACAAACTCCATAACGCCGGGATGTGAAGTGGTGTTCAGTCCCTGATTATTGGTTTTCAGCTCCCGGTTATTACTCTTCCGCTCCTGAATACTGCTTTCCCGCCCCGAAGTATAACTCGATGTCGGGGGAAAGGATCGTTCTGTACCGAGAGCGAGTGTGTTTCGCTCGGTAGATGTTTCACCTTATGGCGTGGCGTTGGTCGGCCGATGGTCGGTTCTAAATGAAAAAAGGGGCGCAGAGCCATGTGCCTGCGCCCCTAAAAAGGATAATCCCGGGGGATATTACTTATTGTATGCAAGGAGCACCCATACAAGCTTTTCCTGCTCTGCGAGATAGCCTGTAAGCATATCGGCAGATACATCATCGCTATTGTCGCCTGCAAATGCGAGGAGCTCTCTTTCGAGTTTGATGATCTCGGAGAGATCTTCGAGGATACGCTCCACAATCTTGTCGGACGCCCCGATCACTTCTGACTGAGAGATGACCGAGAGCTTCCCGATCTCACCGAAAAGACGTACGGGAGTGCCTCCGAGTTGAAGGATTCGTTCGGCCACTTCGTCGATACGTTCGGCTTCTGCGTCATAGAGCTTTTCGAGGTGTGAATGGAGTGTGAAGAACGCCTTGCCCTCTACGTGCCAGTGGAAACCCCGTAGGTTGGAGTAGTAGACATGGAGTGTGGCAGCAAGTTTGTTGAGTTTCGCAGTCATTTCCTGTGCGTACGCTGCGTCGATCTGTAGGATAGAAGTAATAGTTTTCATATCTATTATGTATTTAGTGATTAAGTAATTCGTTATTGTTTTGATGCAAAGTTCGTGTTTCGGATAGGCGTATCCAAACGATAATAACGATACCTGTATAGATGATGTCTATATGTTTTGCTTGCCTCTTTAACGCCTATTCTGTATTCATATCCTGACATGCCGGTGGACTTCCCTGACCCTTCATTCGTTGCTGATAGGGTGGGCCTGAAAAGAGAGCAGGTCTCTCGGATGATTTCCAAGAGACCTGCTCATTATCTTTACGCTTTGACTATGTCGCAGGGACTTACTCCGTTGCGGCAATCGAAGGCACGTATTTCTTGTTGAGATAGGTTACGACCTCATTCGTGATGTCATATACCTTGTCGGCGAGGAGGATGTTGTCGCTCATCGCGTTGGAAAGGATGATCTGATATTTGTGTATCTCATTGAAACTCTTCAGCTGAGCCATGATGGTGTCGCGGAGGATGCGGTTAGTCTCTTCCTGCTTCTGCTGGAGCTCGAGGGTAAGACGCTGGTTGAGTTTCTGCAAGTCTTCCTGCTTCTTCATGATACGTTGTTGCTCCTTTTCGGCACGTTCGCGATCGAAGAATGCGTTGTTTTGCAACTTCCTCTGGAACTCTGCGACCTCTGCTTCCAGGGCTCGCCCTTGCTGATTTATGGTAGCTTGCGCCGACTCTGTCTTACGCAGGATCTGCTCATTCAGGTCGCGAGAGAAGTAGTAATTGAGCAAGAGACTGTCTACATTGACATAAGCAATCGGAAGTACTGCCATAGAGTCGGTAGAAGACGGCTTTGTTGTCGTGGCTTCATTGCTACTCTTGTTTGAGAAAAACAAGATGAAGAGGATGATCACTGCAATAGAGAGTACAATGTTGAGGATAGTGTTTAAGTTCTTCATATATGTTTGTGTTATGTCCGGTTGGTAGTTGAGAGATATTTTGAGAGGATAAGTCAGTTCGTACGTGCATTATCGCTGATGCGATCGAATAGATTTCGGTGCTGCATGGCTTCGACCGACTGGTATCTGTGACACTTTAGCCCCTTGGCTTTAAGCGCAGGTTGATCCTCGACATGCGACGACGGGAACTCCTTCTTTTTGGAGAAGAAAACGCGAATACCCAGAAGTAACATCGAGATTGCTACTATGGAGAGGGTTAGAATCAGTGCTTTTGTCATCTTTTTTTCGTAATTTTGAGCACAAAGATAAGCTAATTATTGCGTTACACAAAGGCTTGCGCCCGCTTTTGTCTCACTAAGTGGCTAAGGTCGGGTACCGTACAGAGAATTTGCCGTAACGGAGCTTGGTAGAAAAACAACGTTGCCTTGCAACGCATTCATTCACTTTAATACACGTTCGATTTATTATGATTAAGCACGAACCTCAAGTACTGTTCGACTTTTTTGACGAGATCACCAAGGTGCCTCGTCCGTCAAAGAAAGAAGAGAAGATTATTGCCTATCTCGAAACCTTTGCTCGTGAGCGCAACTTGGAATACAAGAAAGATGAAGTAGGTAACATTGTCATCAAGAAACCTGCTACTCCCGGCATGGAAGATCGTAAGTCAATCGTAATGCAATCCCATATAGATATGGTCTGCGAAAAGAATAGCGATGTGACGTTTGACTTTGAAAAGGATGCCATCAAGACGAAGATAGAAAATGGATGGCTGAAAGCCGAAGGAACTACTCTCGGTGCTGACAATGGTATCGGCGTAGCCGCCGAGCTTGCTATCCTGGCATCCAATGATATTGAGCACGGTCCGATCGAGTGTCTTTTCACTGTCGATGAGGAGACAGGCCTAACGGGAGCGATGGCTCTCCAGGAAGGGTTCTTCGACTCTGATATACTTCTCAATCTCGATAGCGAAGATGAAGGTGAAATCTTCGTAGGATGTGCCGGAGGGATGGGGACATTTGCCGACTTTACATACGAAAGGATGTATGCTTCTCCCGAGATGCATTACCTCGCGGTAGAGGTAAAAGGTCTGCGCGGTGGCCACTCCGGTGGCGACATTCACGTAGGTTTGGGCAATGCCAATAAGATCCTTGCTCGCTTCCTTTACGGTCTTTATGACCTTCTTGAGGGATGGACCTTGGCTTCGTTCCAAGGCGGAAATCTCCACAACGCTATCCCTCGTGAAGCGAAAGCGGTAATCGGTATCCCAATGTCCCAAAAAGAGGAAGTTGCGGCCTTTGCAAATATGTTCTGCGCTGACGTTCGTAACGAGCTTGCTGCCGTAGATCCCGATGTGACTCTCACGGTCGGTAGTACTACGAAGCCGGAGTTTGTCATCGACGACAACACCAAAGATCTCCTCATTTCCTCACTCATTGCTTGCCCGCATGGGGTGATTGGCATGAGTCATGCGATAGAAGGGCTTGTCGAAACCTCTACAAACCTTGCTTCGGTCAAGATGAAGGAGAACAATAGTATCCTTGTCGAGACAAGCCAGCGCAGTTCGACAGAATCTCTCAAGCGCATGGTGGGATATATGGTACGGGCAACATTTGAGCTCGCAGGCGCATACGTGTATGAGCGTGACGGTTATCCGGGATGGGCTCCTAATATGAACTCTGAAGTCCTTCGCTTAGCTAAGGAAAGCTATGTATCCCTCTTTGGAAAGGAACCTGCCGTAAAAGCTATCCACGCAGGGCTTGAGTGCGGACTCTTTAAGGAGAAGTATCCCAACCTCGATATGATCTCGTTTGGCCCGACTATGAGAGATGTCCACTCTCCTAACGAAAGACTTGAACTACACACTGTGGAATTGTGGTGGAGACATCTCCTCGACATCCTGCGCAAAGCTCCCAAGAAGTGATCTCGGAAGACAGTATAAGAGGATATAAAAGCGAAAGAGCACACAGAGCATCCTTATTGAAAGGAGTACTCTGTGTGCTCTTTTTTTCGTTTTTCTCCTGTCCTGTTTCGGCACAGGAGCGCAAGGCGGACTCTGTGACAAGTAGAGTGGTCTTCTACAATGTCGAGAATCTCTTTGACACCATCGACGATCCTGATAAGGACGATACGGAATTTCTCCCCGACGGGGTACTGCAATGGGATCAAAGTAAGTACAAGGATAAGCTCTCACGTATCGCTCGTGTCTTGTCTGATATAGGAGGGTGGTCACATCCCGGTCTGATAGGACTGTGCGAAGTAGAGAGCGAGCAAGCGATCGAAGACCTTTTGAGTCGTAAGGAGCTCACCAAAGTGTCGTACAAATATGCGATCACCAATGGCGGCGACAATAGAGGCATAGACGTGGCTTTGCTGTGGGATCCTGCACTCTTCAAAGTCATGCGTATGAGAGAGATACCTGCCTATCCTCTTCCCGACGAGGATCGCCTGTGGGTCCCATACCATGGGGAGCGACCTACCTATGGAGGTAGGCATGCACTGTGGGTGACCCTGAAGACCGAGGTGTCGGATCTCCTTCTCGATGTTATCGTGGTGCATCTCCCCTCACGCCGGCAGGGAGCTGTCGTCTCTGCCGACAAGCGTGAGACGGTGGCAGGGCGGATACGTCAGGTGATAGGGGAGATAATGGAGGAGTGTCCGGATGCACATGTCATCGTGATGGGGGACTTCAACGACAATCCTACCGATCGTTCGATAACGAAAGGGTTAGGGGCGAAGTCTCCTCCCAAATCCGAGTCTCCACACTCAGGCACCCTTTACAATCTCGCTGCACTAACACACAAGAACGGGAAGGGGACACACAAGTTTGAGGGTCGCTTCTGGATGCCCGACCAGATCATAGTTTCCGGAGCGATGTTGCAGGAAGGAGGAGAGGGCATACGTGCAGAAGGTATGGTAGCCCACGTCTTCTCTCCCGACTATCTTATGACCAATGACGGAGCCCCTAAGCGGGCCTTCAGGGGGAAGAGTTACGTCTACGGTTTCTCGGATCACTTCCCAGTGTATATCGACATACGTTTTTGAGGTATGCAAGGTGTAAGGCTGATATTCGTAGGTAAGACAGATACCCGTGAGATTTCGGCTCTCTGTGCTGACTATCTCAAGCGCATCGGTCGCTTCCTCTCGATCGAGATCGTGGAGATTCCCGACATCAGGGCAGGGAAGTCCATGTCGGAAGAGGAGCAGAAACGGCGCGAGGGCGAACTCATCCTCGACGCCGTAGGGCAGGCGGACGAGTTGGTATTGCTCGACGAACGAGGCAAGGAGCTCACTTCTCGACAGTATTCCGAGTGGCTCGAGCGGAAGATGCAGGTCGTGCCGCGCCGTCTGTGTATGGTCATTGGCGGTCCTTATGGATTTTCGGACGAGGTCTATGCTCGCAGTCGAGAGCGACTATCGCTCAGCCGTATGACGTTTTCGCACCAGATGGTACGGTTATTTCTCATAGAGCAGACGTATCGCGCCTTGACTATTATGCACGGTCACCCTTACCACCATGACTGATCTGCTCATAGATGCTCGGGCGAGCGAAGCGTATCGTCCCGGACGCACTTCGATACCACCGCTATGATATGAACTTAGAAATGATACAACGACCCGGAATGAAAAGGTCACTAATACTCCTACTACTTGCACTTCCGCTCCCGGCTAAGGGACAGAGCCCGGAGATCTCCCGCATTGACTCACTGCTCCGGCGCTCAGAGTATGTGCAAGCACTCAGACTTGTCCGTACACTTGCCGACGAAGCCCCTCATCACTCCCTCATGCAGGAGAAGGCAGGAGACATACTCTCCGAGCTCGGAGATGCACGCCTTGCTATTGATTATTACAACCGCTGCAGCGATCATCCGCTCTCGATGTCCATCATCAGGAGGAAGCAAGCCACACAGTACTATCGTCTCGGGGAGTACGACCGGAGCCTTGAGCTCATTCATTCGATCTTCGGACAAGGAGATACGTTATACGTGGATCTCGACCTTGCGGCAAAGGTGTACGATCGTGTATCACGTCCCGACTCGGCAGTGTATTACCGGCGCAAGGCTGTACGTATGGTCCCGGGCAATGCTGCCAATGTCCTTCGTCTTGTTGCCAATTTTCAACTGCTTTTGGAGCCGGATTCCGTCGTTAGTTATACGACCGATTTCCTCACCCGACAGGACTCTCTCCACAAGGAGATCCGGCAGACCCGTGGGATCCAGTACTACAACCTCCAGAAGATAGACGATGCCCAGAGAGACTTCGTGCACCTCTACGAGCGTGGAGATCGGCAGCTCAATACACTTTACTACCTTGGGATGTGCATGGGGACCAAAGGCGAAAACTTCAAAGCCCTGAAGCTGCTGACCCAAGCTGACTCTGTAGCGCAGAGCGAGAACCCATGGATCCGTTTGGAACTTGCCAAGGCGAATCAGGCCGTAGGGCGGCACAAGGAGGCCATTGCCTATTTCGAGTCCGTCGAAGCCTTGCTCCGTCCCGACTCGGCGCTGATGTTCCAAGTCCATCAGGGCATGGCATACTCACTCCTTTCTGCCAAGGAGTACGACAAGAGTTTCCGAAGGTGGGAGACCATAAGTCGGCTCCGTCCCGATTACTCACAGGCATTCTATGCCATGGGTATGATATCGGGCATCAAGAAACAGAGGGCGAAGGAGAAGCATTACTACGAAGCATTCATCCGGCTAATCGAACGTGACCCGAAGGCACAAAGCGACTTCGCACGCCACATTGAGCGTGTGCGTGCACGCCTTGCCGAGATACGTGACGAGGAGTTTATGGAGCAGTAGGAGCGAAGTATCGCAACCCGCACGGGGAGACTGTGTCGTAGCTGAAACGATGACACAGTCTCCCCGTACTCTTTCCCGTGACAAAACGATTGAGATACCCTTACAAACTCTCCCCCTACGGTATCTAAAGTGATAATCCGGGGTCGAAAACTAATCATCAGCCCCGGGAAAGTGAAAATCGGGAGCTGAAGAGTACTCCTCCACTCCCGATTATTAGTTCAGGTCCCGATCCGAAAACGTTCGAGACCGATCTCTCGAAAGTCCTGTCTCGGGCCTGTATCTTGCCGCAAGGGCAACATAAAAGGGGGCTGTGCCCAAATGTAGGCACAACCCCCTGATTCTTTATATGCGCAAGTGCAATCCTTTAGAACGGCAGGTCGTCGTTGCTATCCATCGCCTGCCCACCGAAGTTGTTGTCAGTCCCCGGAAGCTGAGTGCCTCCCATAGGAGCTCCGGACTGAGGGGTGGGGCCAAATGCGGCGGCTCCCTGTGATGTGCCCTTGGTCACGGTACGTCCATTGATGCTGGTGTACCAGCGTCCGTTGAACTCGCGACTCTCTATGTCAAACTCCACGGTGACTAGATCATTCATCTTTATATCCGCCATCCTTATGCGATCTTCGCCCCAGAGTTGGAAACATACCTTTCTTGGGTACATTTCTTCGGTTTCGAGCACAAACTCTTGACGCATCCACTTCGTCCCGGGTGTCTTTTTGCTATCGCCGGTTGCGGGCTCTAAGATAGCAATGATTCTTCCTGTTACTGTATTCATTCTTATGTAGTTGAAAAATGTATTGGTTCTATCTCCAAAAGGTAGTGAAAATTATCAACTCTGAAAACTATCACTCAATGATTATCGTGCAGGTCTGAAACCTACTATCTCACGAGCCCTCTCGACTGTCTTACGGGCACTCTCTCTCGCCTGCTCGGCACCACGACGTGCCACCTTGTCGAGGAAGTCGGTGTCTTGCCGTATCTCCAGGATGCGCTCACGGATAGGTGCACAGAACGTGACGATGTCTTCTGCCAGCTGCTTCTTGAGATCGCCATAACGTATAGCGCAGTTGTTGTACTGCTCATCGAAGTATTGGTACGTGTCGGGGGTGGAAACTATCTCGAGGAAAGAGAAGAGATTGCGGATCGGTTCCGGCTTTTCGCTGTTGGGGACCGTAGGGCCGGAGTCGGTTACTGCCTTCATGACCTTCTTGCGTATGGTCTTTTCGTCATCGATTAGGTAGATGGCGTTGCCTTCGCTCTTGCCCATCTTACCGGAGCCATCCAGGCCCGGGACCTTGACGGACTTATCGCCGAGAGCAAAAGATTGCGGCTCGGGGAAGAAATCGGTCTCATAAATCGTATTGAAACGGCGGGCAAACTTGCGCGCCATCTCCATGTTTTGTTCCTGATCCTTGCCTACGGGGACCTTGATGGCACGGTGCATCAGTATGTCTGCCGCCATAAGGCAAGGGTAGGTTAGGAGGCCTGCATTTACATTATCGGGCTGTTGGCGCGCTTTGTCCTTGAACGATGTGGTGCGCTCCAGCTCACCGAGATAGGCATTCATATTAAGGTAGAGGTACAGCTCCAGGACCTCCTTCACGTCGCTTTGGATGTATATGGTCGCCTTCTCTGGATCGATGCCGCAAGCAAGGTATTCGGCAAGAATAGTATTGACGTTCTGGACAATGTCTTCAGGGTGAGGATGCGTCGTAAGAGAGTGCCAGTCCGCAATGAAGAAGTAACACTTGTACTCCTCCTGCATCTTTAGAAAGCTCTTGATTGCACCAAAATAATTCCCCAAGTGTAGGTTCCCTGTGGGACGGATCCCACTCACGACTATCTCCATACTGTACTGTCTATCCATTCAAGAGGGCATAGCCCCCATCATATTAACTAAAAACATCCCCATCTCATCCGCACTCAGCGAAAGAAACAAGGCACTGCAAAGTTAAAGAAAAACAAGCGGTTTCTCGTCTCTTTCGGCTTTCTCGAGGAAAATATATTATTTTGAGTCGGTGCAATACATTTGTTTGAAATGTATTTTGTTCAATTGCAGGCTTTTTATCTCTGCTTCCGAGGTAGCTGTGTGACAATGTGCGATATTTTTGCAATGTGTTATTTTATATAGTACTGTTTAATCTCTCTTGTATCTTTATTGCCTCTTGTTTCGCCATGTTAGCTTCATCATTTTTTTCCTTCTGCGTCTAATAGCGTATGACGAGCTTCAAGAGCATCGTGCCATTTCTCCAATGCGGCTTTGTGTCCCGGATTTTCAAGCGTTATGCCTCTAAATCTATCGCAAGCTTCAGATAACAAATCAATTTTCTCTTGACCTCCTTTCATCTTTTTTGCGAATTCCAAGAAAGCACACCCTTGATAGAATTTTAGATTTATTTCCTTCATCTCTTCTTTTTTCCTTCTAACTCCTCCCTCTTCTGATTGTTCTCGTCTCGCTGCGATTGATAATCTGTGCTGGGTTCTTGCTTAATTAAAGCATCCAATATCTTATTCCACAGAATATATGTATCAACATCAGTAATTCTATTTTTTAATTTCAGTAGTTCTTTATGGACTATCTCTAAGTCGTAAATATCCTTATTGTTATTGTTTTCGTATCTGCGATACCCGATAGCGGCATATAGACGGCAAACCTTTTCTCTATCTCCGTTCTCTTCGAATTTCTTCTGAATCACGTTGAAAAAGAAACTGGCTTTGAAAGAGTCTAATGAGAGGTCTTGATAGCCTTTGCAACTGATACTGTATAGATAGTTGTAGAACTCGGACTAGACCGATTTCTCACCATGGTCTTGATAGCCTTTGCGACTGATACTGTATAGATAGGAGTTGATTATCAATAAGTTAAAGAGTGCCTAATTGGGCAACCGACTGATAACAAGCCTCTTGGTTTTCTTCGAAAATCGAGAGGTCAAAATGTTCATGCACGAATATTTATCCACTCGCAATAGGCTTTATCTCATTCTGTGACAAGGTATACAAAGTTTCTAAACATTCGAAAGAAATGAAGAGAAGTTTCTGTTTCCTCAATTTTCGTATTTCGAAAAACAGCAAAAAGAGAGAAAAGCAGTAATGCGTTGAAAACCAAAGAGTAAAGTCTTGCAAGGTCTTTCGACATTATTCGAAAATGAAAACTCGGCTCTGTGCGTTCTT
>JBHBLB010000029.1:0-6281 GCA_041791495.1 Porphyromonas sp. | reverse complement strand
CACACTAAATAACAATACTTCTATCTGCATCACCAATAGCATGTAGAATCAAAAATACAAAACTCAGTTTCTATCTAAATATATTTACTTGACCTAATGTCTATGAACGATTGCCCCTTTTCTAATGTGCATCACACATTGTCCGGGACTGCAAAGTTAAGACAATTATTTTTACCTACAACATCATTCCTATGGAAAGATCACCTTTTAACTTTTCGCAATAATTCAACGCAGCATCAATTATTACCTAATTCAGATAAGAGAAGACACCCCAACCTTAATACCGCCCTAACTTTGGAGCAAATAACTCAGATCTTCCTTATCCCTGACAGATGAAGTCGCTCATCTGATCGATAAAGCCCCAGTATTATCCTCCTTATTATATATTGTTCTATTGGTATTTAATCGCTTATCACTATTTCCAAAGAACCAAGATAGTGAAATAGAAACCGTCTTCTCCTTACTCTTCAACCTATAATTATATTCTGAATAGTAGGGAATCTCTCCTATACTTCTCACACCGACTTCATTTTTACCGAAAGGGAAAAAGAGGGTTGCATTAAGCATCAAACTTCCGGTGCGATACCCGACAGTAAAGTAAGACACTCTTTCCGTATCCATAATAGTCATATTAGACACCTCACGCCCCATTAAAATTTGATAGTATTCAAATGACATCATTTTGTAGTCATAAGAAATAGATGTCGACAATCGGGTAAACCAATCGCTGAAACCCTTCCCATGGGAGGCCGGATCTATTGACGAATAAAAAAGTCTAGCATCCAACCCTATACGCAAATTATCATCCAAAAGAGACAAATTCAAATATCCATTCATCTCATATCGATCAATTCGTCTACCATTTTCAGGCTGTCTCAAGACATATTTACTTTCATCACCTATAATGGAATATGATGTAAGGATTGGATTTACCTGATTCAATGAGATTAAGCGCCAATCAATTTGCCAAATCGGCTTAGTAATTCTCAATAGTATTTCATTACTAAACGCAGTAGCATTTCGTAGTAACGGATTACCACTCCTATACATATTTGGACTTATCCTGAGCATATTGCCAGAAAGCTCTTGGGGAGTAGGGCGTCGACTCTCTATATTTCCCTGATACCGAAGCAAAATGTCCGAACTGATATTGTATCCGAGCATCCAATTAGGTGTGAAATTAAGATTGGAGTACGCGTCTTCTACGTCAGACTTGTTGTGCTCACTATTAAGGGAGAGTGTGGCTCGATAATTAAAATCAGCCTTTTCTCCCAAGAGTTCTAAGTATAGAGTATTTAAGAAGCGCTGAGCAAAAGAGCGATTTTGTCCCCCCTGATAGTCAGTCTTTGCAAATGAAGAACGCACTCCTACGGTATATCGTAAGGGCTGGGCATAATTCTTAAAAAGCAATTCATTCGTTGTCGAAAGCCTACCGATACGCAATTGTTGTTCTTCTTTAGCATTGAGGGAGATATGAGTAGATAGAGCTTGCTTATTATCATTATAGGAAGTATTGTTATTGTAGGCAAGAGTTTTTTTATTTCCAAGGGTCAGTTGCATATATAGATCCGCTTCACCATATCTATTCCTTACGTTACTGAGCAGTTGTTGATCTATTGAGGTAACAAGGTCAGAAGTATCATAATGAGCAAAAGACTCCTCCGTCTCTCTATTAAATCCATAAGTTCCCTTCCCCATTATTCGCAGTTTTTTGCCTGAATGTACGAATGTCAGAGACGGCAATAGGGTAGTTCCATACGTTTTCTCCGTCTTTGTCATATCATACCTTACCTCACCCGAATCGAAAGAGTATCTCTCCTTCCCTTTGATATAATCATATCTGTCTCGCGGATTGAAATGAGATGAAAACTCCAATGTAACCATATTTCTTCCCTTTACATAGGAGACGACCGGATCAAAAGCCGAATACAGATTACCTATTGTTGCGTAAATGTCTCCCGAAAGACCGAGATCATACTCCTCGACTATCACATTTATCAAATAACCAGAAGTATGATACTCCACAGGAGGGACATCATATACGATTGCTCTCTTCACTACTTTATTGGGTAATGACCTTAAAGTTGCAGAAGTGCTGGGGAGTCCGTTTATTAAGATTGTTATATCTCCTCCTCGTAGTGAAGACAACTTGTTTGAAGTCTTATCTATTCTGAGCCCCGGCAGTAGCGAGAGCAATTGAAGAGCATTGGTAGACTTCTTCCTTTGTTCGGCAGAAAACAAATACTGGCGACTATCCATAGTCTGCGTATTACGACTCTTTACCACCAAGACCTCTTGCAGTAATGTCGTATTCTCCTCCACATAGATTTCACCCAAATCTATCGAATCTCCTGTCATCGTAAATGGGACCTTTTTGGGAAGGAAGCCCAATGCTTTGACCACAAGAGTATAACTATTACTATCTTGCAATCTTATTGCCACAGAGAAATTACCCAAAGAATCCGTCATAGCGACCGCTAAAGGATTTGAGTCACTTCTCGGATTACTTAAAGTCGAGACCAGTACATTCACATACTCCAGTGGCGTATTGGCTTTCTCCCCTTTTGTCACTAATTGCCCCTTAACTACCCCCTCTTGAGCACATAATACAGTGCAATAGGAAAGGAGTAATACCGTGATTCCTATTATTTTCCAATACATTCTCATAATCAAAACGATATTTTTATTCTTATTTATCGACTCTCACTGTGGGAGATCGGGTTACACACAAAAGAAAATCACTGTCCAAAAGTTCGACTAAGTACATGTATATCTTATAAGATTACTATCCCGACTCCTACCGTGTCTCTTTTGTCGAGAGATATTGCTCAGAAGAGGATCGTAAAGCGCGTCTTCCCATCACTGTCGGTCTTGAGCGTGTACATACACTTGTGCCGATCCAGTACTTCGTTGATGAAGAGAAGCCCGATGCCTTGTCCATTTTCCTTGGTGGAAAAGAACGGTGTAAAAATCTTATTTTCAACATCACGGGGAATCCCCGGTCCATTGTCTTCGATGACAATACCCTTTGGAGCAACTGACGTTCGCACTATGATTTCACCATTTTGACCTATACTTTCCATGGCATTTTTGAGGATGTTGAGGATGGCTTGCTCGATCAAAGTTGCATCATGAGCTACCACGAGAGGGGCATTTACGAAAGCCTCCTCTATGATTATCTCCCTCTGCCGACAGGGAATTTCCATAAACCGAATACAGCGAATCAGGAGCGCATGAATATCATCCTCGATCATCCGTGGCTCAGGTATCTTTACCACATTAGCTATATCTCGAATGAATGCACTCATCTGCTCGACCCTGAAGCTACAACTCTCGATCGCTTCGACCAGATCACCGTAACCCTCTTCATGCCGGAGTATATCATGGATGCTCTGAAGTGTCGAAGTCATACCTGCATTGGTATTATTCACCTCGTGAGCTATCATACGCACGACCTTCTCATACGTCTCGCGTTCCGCTCTCCTTACCTCTTCGGCAAGGCTTTCGATCAGATAGAAAGATTGCTTCATCCCCATGCGTTGGAAACTCAAGTGCGAACACTTGATAATCTTTGTCCCTGTCGGGCGGACGGTCACACGACCTCCCAGAGGGATAGTAGAGAGATCTACCGAAGAGTTGTCGGACAGATCCCGGACAGACATCCCTATGAGATCGACACTATCTCCGATAGATAGAAGCCTGAATGTAGCAGGGTTAGCCACCTTGACCCGCTTATCGAGATCGAGCATCACTATCCCCATCGGAGAAGCATTGATCAGGAGGTCGAGGAAGTGGTTTGTCTCCTGCACAAGGAGTCGCTCCTCTCGCAGACGGGAAATCATCTCATTGAAGACCGCCACCAGATTATCCGCATCCTTTTGCCCCACGCGAGTAAGCCGGGAAGAGAAGTCTTGCGACTGCAAGAGCCCCATACCGCTCTCCAAGATCCTTATCGGAGAGATAACCAAGCGGTAGAAGTAGACCCATGAAAGCAAGTGCAGCACCACAAATATCCCACCCAGAGCCCAAAGCAACGCCTGAGACTCTCCCAACTTCTGGGCAAAATAGAATGTCCCTACGACACCGATAAGCGTCGAGACCAGGCACACAAAGTTCCACTTATATTTCATGACCCCAACGGATTACAACTGTATGCCATACTTCTCCAGTCTACGATAGAGAGCCCCACGGCTCAGCCCGAGGGCTTTTGCCACTCTTGAGCAGTTGCCGTTGTACTCCTTCAGCTTCGCTTTTATCATCTCAGCCTCTACTTCCTCGATCGTTCCCGTCATCGTAACCTCCTTAGAGGTACTCGAGGTCGGTTCCTCTCGGACTATGTCACTGACATCTATCACAGCTTTCCCCGATATGAGTATGGTCCGCTCGACAAGGTTCTTGAGTTCGCGCACATTCCCCGGGTACGGCATAGCCATCAGGCACTGCTCGGCTTCGGGGGTAAATCGGACAAGAGGCAGATTATTTTTCCGGCACATGCTATCTGCAAAGTGACGCGTCAGTAGAAGTATATCCTCCCCTCTCTCACGGAGTGGAGGCACACGTAGAACGATTAGGTTAATTCGGTAGAACAAGTCCTCGCGAAAGGTTCCCTCTGCCACCATAGCCTTTAGGTCAGCATTCGTGGCACTTACGACACGCACATCCACCTTTGTAGGCTTACTCTCGCCCAAGACCTCGAACGTCTGCTCCTGAAGTACCCTCAGTAGCTTCACTTGAGAGGATACATCCAGCTCCCCTATCTCATCGAGAAAGATCGTGCCCCCATCAGCGAGTTTGAAACGCCCTACCCTCTCTGCCACAGCATCGGTAAACGCTCCTCGCTTGTGTCCGAACATCTCGCTCTCGAAGAGTGAAGTGGAGATCCCTCCGAGGTTGACTTTGACAAAGGGTTTAGCAGCTCTTGTACTATTTCTGTGGATAGCTTCCGCTATGAGTTCCTTACCGGTCCCGCTCTCTCCCGTAATCAGGACAGAGGCAGTGGTGGGAGCTATCCGCACAATGGTCCTGAGAAGGTCTATAATAGCCCCGGACTGACCCACGATCGCTCCGAACTCGTGGTGTCGCTCCAGCTCTTTTCGTGAAGTAAGGGTTACGGTCTCAGCAGGGACTTTCCGTGTCAGCTCGAGAGCGTTGGAGATAGATTGCAGGAGTTTGTGGTTATCCCACGGTTTGGTTATGAAGTCAAATGCTCCGAGCTGCATCCCTCTGACGGCAAGCTCTATCGAGCCCCATGCCGTCATCAGTATCACAGGCATCTCGGGATATTTGGACTTGAGGTGCTCAAGTAGGAATATCCCCTCATCTCCGGTCGTCGATCGGGAGTAATTCATATCCATCACGACAAGATCTGCAGCGTTACTTCCCAGCCAAAAGATTGCTTCCTTCGGACTCTCAGCTACCCGTACTCCGTAACCCGCTCTCCGGAGCAACAGATTGAGCGACGTACGGACGGCACTATCATCATCGACTACGAGGAGTCGTCTATTCCCATGCGTATTCTCCATAGCGTAAATGTACAAACTTAATTTGTTATGACACTCTTCGACCAAGACTTGTAACAAATTCTGATCCGACCAGAGACAAATTTTGCAAGAGCACAATATGAACTTGCAATCCGCAGCGGAAAACTATCTTTCAGCTCCTGAAAACTAAAAAACCGGCTCCTGAAAATTAGTTTTCCGCAACGGATTACCATTTTAGATCCGCGAAGAGATAAGTTGGGAACGGGATGAAGGCATTTACTTCGCCGACCTCATCAACCTGAGCATAGGGTCTTCAGCCGTAAATACGGCAAGAGGGAGTATCGAGACTTGGCGTCTCGATACTCCCTCGGCCTATTCGAGTATTACCTATACTACTTAGTGCTGGTCGAGGAGAATCTTCATCAACTCGATGGCAGCACGTGAAACAGATGTGCCGGGCCCGAAGATCGCAGCGACACCTGCCTTGTATAGGAAGTCATAGTCCTGTGCAGGGATAACCCCGCCGGCAATAACAACAATGTCAGGACGACCAAGCTTCTTGAGCTCTTCGATAACTTGTGGCACAAGCGTCTTATGTCCGGCAGCAAGAGAAGAGACTCCCATGACATGAACATCGTTTTCGACAGCTTGACGCGCTGCTTCCGCAGGAGTCTGAAATAAGGGTCCCATATCCACGTCAAAGCCACAATCGGCATAGCCTGTCGCGACAACCTTAGCACCGCGATCGTGCCCGTCCTGTCCCATCTTGGCTATCATGATACGAGGTTGGCGACCTTCTTT
>JBHBLB010000028.1:0-3771 GCA_041791495.1 Porphyromonas sp. | reverse complement strand
GCGTCGAGATAACGATCTGTATTTCAAAGCATTTGGGCAGAGTCATAATATATGTTATTAAATATTATTCCTTTTATCTATCCCAAGAATGCTTCTGACGGGTCTATCGACTTGTAAAATTCGCCAAGGCGACCTCACAAGTCTGGCTCAGAAAATATAAATAGGGTATGACTTTCCGAGCCATACCCTATTATCTATATATCAAGTAGTAAGTTGCCTTATTTCAACTTCAGGCGAAGTTTCTCAAGCATATCTACCGTCATCATATCGAGATCGTACTTAGGAGCCCAATCCCATTCGTTACGAGCGCAAGAGTCATCGAGAGAGTTAGGCCATGAGTCGGCTATCCCCTGTCTCAATTCATCGTAGTCGTAAGTCATTTCAAAGGTTGGGATCTGCTTCTTTATAGATGCGCATATCATCTCCGGATCGAAGCTCATCGCAGCGATATTGAATGAGTTTCTATGTATTAGGCGAGATGGATCTGCCTCCATCAGGGAGACCATAGCATTGAGAGCATCAGGCATATACATCATATCCATGAATGTACCTGCTCTGAGCGGGCAAGCAAACTTCCCATCCGTGATTGCCTTGTAATAAATGTCTACTGCGTAGTCTGTCGTTCCCCCGCCCGGAGGAGCGATATATGAGATCAGACCGGGGAAACGTACCGAACGTGTATCCACTCCAAAGCGTTTGAAGTAATAGTCGCTCAGGAGCTCTCCCGATACTTTTGTCACACCGTACATCGTCTTTGGGCGTTGGATAGTATCCTGAGGCGTATTGTCCTTTGGAGTTTCCGGGCCAAACGCTCCGATAGAGCTTGGAGTAAATACAGCACAACCTCTCTCTCTTGCGACTTCAAGAGTATTGAAAAGTCCGCCAAGACCTATATGCCATGCAAGTTGAGGCTTATTCTCTGCCACTGCAGATAGTAGAGCTGCGAGGTTATATATCGTATCTATATTGTACTTCGCTACTACGTCAGCGATCTGCTGTGCGTTTGTGATGTCCACAATCTCTGCAGGACCGCTCTCCAAAAGCTCGCCGGTGGGAGGAGCCGAAGGGATATACCCTGCTACTATATTACCTTCTTTGTATAGTGAGCGCAGGTGCATGACCAGCTCAGAACCAATCTGTCCCGTAGAACCAATGATGAGGACATTCTTCATAATCAATGAGAATATTAAGTCGATTTAGGTTTATAAATAAACATTCAGTGCTTAAGGAGCCGTACAGACCCGTAAGCCGGGGCAAAGTTAATACATCGCGCTGATGTTTCAAATAGATACTTCCCTTTTTACACTCCGCCAAATCAAAATATATAGCATCAATCCGATACGAGATCCCAGCAGTAGTTGAGAGCCAACTCTTGGGAGTCTTCCGCTTGTATCATGGGACCTCATCGAAGTCGATGCGCAGTCCTTTCGTTCCCTGCCGACGATAAGAGAATGACAGCTTACCGGGACAACGTTCTTCGTGTACAGTCAGAAACTTAGAGACATCAGGAGACAAACTCACATTAAGGAGCTGATTACTACTTTTCAGGAGCGGAAAACTAATAATCAGTGGCTGAAAAGTAGTAATCAACCCCTGAAAACTATTTCAGATACGGTAGAGATTAGTTTTGTTTCGGGGAGTGTATGTATTTCCAAAGTATTCGGAAAATAGAAACACCGAGTCTTCACTCCTACCGTGCCCCATAGATATTTCTCATCCTGACTATTGGTCAGAGTTAGGGCTCGGTATCTTTCCCGCGAACCAATCAATCTATGCGCACATACTTAAGGCGCAAGCTATTGGTCACAACGCATATCGAACTCATTGCCATTGCGGCAGCTGCCCACATCGGAGATATAAACAATGAGGGGAAGAAGAGACCTGCTGCAATAGGGACGGCCAAGATGTTATAGATAAATGCCCAGAAGAAGTTCTGGCGTATCACTCTCGAGGTTTTGCGCGATAGTCTGATGGCTCTTTCGATAGCGAATGGAGATGTCCCTATGGCGGTAAGCATCGCCACATCTGTTGCTATATCGCTGCCGGTTCCCATAGCTATGCTTACATCTGCACTCGCAAGAGCCGGAGAGTCGTTGATACCATCTCCTACCATGGCTACCACTCGTTTGGGGTCTTGTTTGAGGGTGTCGATATATTCTTTCTTATCCACCGGCGACATCTCCCCGTGTGCTTGTTCTATACCTACGGCAAGTGCGATGGATTCGACACGATTTCGCCTATCCCCTGAGAGCATATGGACTCGGATCCCTAAACCTTTGAGCCTCGCAATAGCTTGTGCGGCATCAGGGATGATCTGATCTTCTACTGCAATGACTGCGATGGGGACCCCTTCACAACTATAATACAACAGTGTCGCTGTCGGGAGAGTCTGCTCAAATGCTTCGATCTGAAGCTTATAAACTTCGGAAGTACCGGTGAGTGCAAAGGACTTACTACCCACGATGTAGTGTTGTCCACCGTGGTCAAACTCCAATCCTCGCCCTGCGTGTTCCATCAAGCCATCGATCTCTTCCCCTGTTCTATGCTGTCCGAATGCCCTCACTAAAGCCCCGGCTAAGGGATGTGACGAGTGCTCTTCGGCTGCGATGAGGAGCGATTTGTATTGTGGGGTGTCGGAGAACCAAAGGGTCGAGACGACAGTAGGGAGCCCCCCCGTGAGTGTACCGGTCTTATCGAAAACGACGTCGGTAACCTTTTCAAGGCGTTCGAGCGCGACGGCATCTCTCGTAAGCAATCCCTGCGTGGATGCTCTCCCTATCGCCACGGTGATGGCCGTAGGGGTGGCAAGTCCAAGAGCACAAGGACATGCTATCACAAGAACACTTATGGCGAAGTATATCCCATGAAGCCACGGACGGTCCGGATAACCCAGACCCCACGATAGTAGCGTGACGATGGAGATAATCAAGATAAGCGGTACAAAGATTGCGGAGACCTTGTCTGCGATACGTTGTATGGGGGCCTTGGATGCCTGAGCTCTGCGCACTGTCTCTATGATGCGTCCCAAGAGAGTCTCCTCCCCTACTCTTTCAGCTACGAATGTTACCGCACTCCCCACCGATACAGTACCGGAGTATATATGCTCCCCTGCACCTTTATCTACCGGAAGAGGTTCGCCGGTGATACTGCTTTCGTCAAAGCTACCTGCATCTATCAGTGTGCCGTCTACGGGGACACGGTCTCCCTTGCGCAGCATGATAGTATCGCCTGGGACGATATCGCTCACCGGAGTCTTACGGAGCTCTCCCTGCCGATCGAAGACCATTGCGTACTCCGGCGCAAGTGAGATGAGCTTTCGCAAGGCATCGTTGGTGCGTACCTTCGCTCTTTCCTCAAGCAATTTTCCCAAGAGGACAAACATGATGATCATACCTACGACATCGAAGTAGGAGCTCCTGAAGACATCCGACACGCTATCATTGCCCAGAGAGATCAGGCGAACCAGGCTGAAGACATAGGCAACGGTAATACTCATAGAGATAAGAGTGTCCATCGTGAATGTACCATGGCGGAGCTGCTTGAGCATCTTGACGTGATACGACCCGGCACAGTAGAAGTACACTACCGTAGCAGCCATCGCACATATCACGTGAGAGAGCATCATATCTATGCCCAGTGCTGAGTGCCCTCCCATATCAAGAGCCATCATAAGTGCCGACATGAGGATGGCCACAATCAGTCTGCTCCGTATACTTTTCAGCTCACGACGCTCAATCTCACGACGTTCGGCATCGCGTACTTTAGGGTCTC
>JBHBLB010000027.1:0-6107 GCA_041791495.1 Porphyromonas sp. | reverse complement strand
GGAGACAAGGGTGCCCTCGGGTGCACCCTTCGGTGTATGGTTGTCTGATGTCATAGTCGGGATATTATATCTTGTCGAGCGACGTTGTATCGCTCTTGCAGCTCTCTGTACTCTTCGTCGGCTCCTCGCTCTCGGGCATCGATCATCGCCTGCCGTATCCTGCCAAGCTCTTCGAGGCGATCGACCTCGACGTGTCTATCGACAAAGGTGTCGTACCTGTCGCGCAGGACCTGACTGATCTCGGGGAGCTTGTACTTCGTCTGTATGGCAAAGGTGGTACCCTTGCGTATAGAGGTGGCACCCATAAGGAATGTGCCGGCGGTAGGGTCGGAAAGATTATTGACCGGGATATGACGCTCGATGCACTCCTCCGTAATGTAGAGGTCTACGGTAGCGTTCCCCGTGGCGGCAATGACGAGCGTGTGCCGCCATATATCCCCACGGACGTGGTGGCGAGGCGTATACTGTGCCTCTGTCTGAGCGATAAGGGTGCTCATCTCGCTGCATAGCTCGGGAGCAATCACATCGAAAGCAATACCGCACTGATGCAATGTGAGTGCTTTGCGGTACGCTCCCTTCCCCCCCCCGATGATAAGTGCGCGGTGCGCATGTACGGGAAGGAAGATGGGCAGGCTCGCCATCTCATCGTCTATCGCCCTGTCGGCGGTACAACTGATGCGTGATGTAGTGAGGGGTGGAGTCAGATTGGCGCGCTGCAAAGTCATGGTATCGGCGAAGATCCGCTCTATCGTATCATCGGCAATAATCGCACCTTCGTGGAGAATGATCCCACGGTCTGCCCATCGGTACGCAAACTCCATGTCGTGCGTAGAGAGTATGAGCGTCTTGCCTGCGCGATGCAATGTGTCGAGAAGCCCCAAAACTCGCTCGGTATAGTACCGATCGAGCCCGGCCGTAGGCTCATCGAGCAGGATGACATCCGGCTCCATGGCGAGCACCGAAGCGATGGCGACCCACTTCTTCTGCCCTTCGCTCAAGAGATGAGGCGGAGTCCCTATGTTATCTTCGAGCGCAAAGTCTCTCAAGACTTTGTCTACCCTTCGGTTCAACTCCTCACCCCGTACGCCTATATTCCTAAGTCCGAACGCAATCTCATCCCCTACCGATGGGGTGAAGAGCTGGTGGTTGGGGTTCTGAAATACGATACCGACCTGGCGCCGTAGCGATCGTGTGGAGGCACGCCTGCCGTCCATCGCCCGGCCGTTGGCATAGTAACACCCAGTATGTGCAGTATGGATGCCGTTGAGAAGCCTGAAAAGGGTACTCTTCCCTGCACCATTCTCTCCGAGGAGAGCGATGCGTTCGCCTCTGTGTACGGAAAGATCTATCGAACGAAGTGCATCTTTCCCCTTCTCGTATCCGAACGATACTCCCTCGAGCCGTATCACTTCCGCAGCCGAGCCGGAGACGGTCTCCGGCCCTTCTGTCTCCCGGGTATCCTCGGTAGCGTCATCGTAACCTCTCGAAAGCAATCCGTTGTAAACATGCTCCGCATCGTTGTGCGCAAGGACAAAGGTCTGGGCAAAGAGCATACCCGAGTGTGATAAGCGTTGGGATATACCTTCATAAGCAAGGCGACTCCTTTGTGCCGTGAAGATATGGTATGCTGTCTCCTCAAGGATATTGATGTATCGGTAGGTGAGCTCAGACAACTCGACGAAGAGTGCCGGTACCCGCAACGCCCGGAGCCGGTGCATCACACTGTAAATAGGCATTATCGTCACCAAAATAAGTACAGAAAGGAAGGCATTGAAGCAGCGAAGGGAGATGAGGATAAACGCATCCAGTGATCCTCGGGTTACGCTCCAGCCGAGACCGGACAGTAATATGTCCGAGGCTCCGTCCGCCCTCACGAAGAGCAATGCCACCGTACCAAGGAGGATGAAGAGGGATACGACTGCGCACCTAACGAACTGTCGCCCTCGACGGTCCCGAGGGGTGACGAGCACAAGAAGGATAAGCAACGGCACAAGAAGCATTAACTGCCCTGCAATCTTAGGTATGAAAAGAGCTGAGAGTAGGAACAGCAACGGGTAAAAGTGGCGAAAAAGCCCCTGATCCATCCCTTTATAGAGAGGATCTGGGGCTATTGTTTCGTTGGTCTTGTTCTGGTTGTCGTTTGGGTTATTGCCCGACGTTATCATGAGTTTTCCTCTTGAGTAGAGCGTAAGCTACCGCAAAGATGGTGATCCCTATCGCGACTTGCAGGACAAAGAGCCAAGGCTCAGCCTCATCAGATGGCTCGTAGCCAATGGCGGGGACCGACATTGCCGGCTCCGGACCCGCTATCCCTTCGATGACTTCACAGGCAGCATCGTCCGTCCCTCCGCCAAAGTCTATCCATATGCTCGCTAAAGGAGCTGCCAAGCATAGCAAAAGCACTATGGCAAGTATGATCTTGTTGGTCGATTTCTTCATACTTTTGCGGTTTTATCGGGTGAAGAGACGAGAGAGACTTTCACCTCTGCGAGCAAGCGGAGTATAATAGCCGTGACAATTCCCTCGACTATCGACAACGGCACTTGCGTTACAGCAAAGACCGAAAGGAACTTCATTGCCGAGGCAAGTACGCCTGCCGTCGGGTCGGGATACGCTAAAGCAAGCTGAAAACTTGTGGTAACGTAGGTGCTCATAGATCCAAGAAAAGCGGCACAGAATATGGCAATCGGATTGCCGCTCCCTAACTTCTTGAGCAAAAGAAACGTATAGTACCCTACCCAAGGCCCTACAATCGCCATGGAGAATACGTTCGCTCCGAGCGTCGTAAGCCCTCCGTGTGCCAACAGAAGGGATTGGAAGAGCAACACGATCAGTCCGACGAGAGGCATCGTCCGGGGGCCCACGGTGAGAGCACCGAGAGTCGTACCGGTAAGGTGCGAACTACTTCCTGTGACGGACGGCAACTTCAACGCAGAGAGTATGAACACATAAGCACCGGCAAGGGCAAATGTGAGCTTCTCCTTCGGGTTACTCTTCACCACCTTAGCGATGGCTTTGAAACTAAGGACGATAAATGGGAGGCTGAGGATGTACCACACTATGCTCCAAGTAGGCGACAAGTAACCCTCCATGATGTGCATGGCGGACGCCGAAGGGGCGAAGAGTGGGGTCAGCAGTAGTGCTAAGAGTACTTTTTGTTTCATTACTTATTTGGTTCAACGTGTATTCTTCCGTCTCGCAAGTTCGGTACGTATCAGCTCAAGTTCGCGAGCTGTCTGTCCCTTGATGGCAGTATTTTCTTCGGCACGACGGATAAGGTATGGCAGCACTTTCTCCACCGGAGCATAAGGGAGATACTTCGTGACATTGTAACCTGCCGTTGAGAGGTTGTACGATAGGTTATCGCTCATCCCGTAGAGCTGGGAGAAGTAGACACGCTTATCGCTCGGATCCATACCGAGAGCCGTTATCTTGTCGGCAGCGAGGCGGCAACTCTCTTCATTGTGCGTACCGATGAAGAGCTCGAATCGGTCTATGCGCTCCAGCACATAGGCGACACCATCGTTATAGTTCTTGTCGGTTGCGGGCTTATCCTTGCATATAGGGTCAGGATAGCCGCCTTCTCGAGCCAGCTCTCTCTCCTCATCCATATATGCACCCCGTACAAACTTGATGCCCGGGTAGTACCCCTTCTCCTCCGCATCCCGGTATATCTTTTCGAGATAAGGCATACGATCATGGCGATACATCTGTAAGGTAGCAAAGACGATCGCCCTCTCTTTGTTAAATTTAGCCATTGCCTCATCTGTCAGATCGTCTATGATCTGTTGGTAAGCCACGTGTTCGGCATCTACAAGTATACGAATGTCATTGTCGTGAGCGGTCTTACAGAGATCCATAAACCGTCTCTTGAACGCCTCGATGCGCACATCTTCCTCTGGAGTAAGGTACTCTTTGCGGCAATACTTCTTAAGAACCTCTGCCGGCCCTACGCCACTCGGCTTGAAGACTCCGTGGCTGACGTACCGGTTCCCCTTGGCAAACATCAGAGAGCGCAACGTCTCGGCATAGGTCGCCTCTATATCTTTCTCCGTACTTCCCCCTTCAGCCGAGTAGTCGAGTACGGCCGATACGCCACGACGACCGAGGGATTCGAGGGTGTGACGGGTATTTTCGAGACTCTCTCCTCCGACGAAGTGCTTGTAGATGGTCGGCCGCAGTGCCCAGCCTATGGGGATCTTAAGTCCCAAAGCTATATTAGAAAGCACTTTCCCTGTCTTGACAACCGCGGTGGATGCCATAGCTCTGAAGAGCACTTCTGCCCTTCTCAGGTCGGCATCACTCTTACCCTCGAATGCCGTTTTCGTGTTTGTAAAGTCGATCATACGATGTCTTTTTAGATAGAAGATTACACATTTGTCCGTTCAGTCTCTGAAATCGAACCGGTGCGGTTCGTCCCTTTCTGCCTATTAAGGTATAAACTTTATTGATACAAATGGTATAAATGGCATACTTTTTACTAATCACTCTGCCATCTTTTCCCCTGTCACCTCGTAGATTTTCTTTTTTCTCATGATGTCCCACCGGTGGTACTTCACGGTCTGGTCGAGCTTGTCGAGATAGAGGGTCTGTACGGCTGCCCTCTCGCCCATACCTTCGAGCGACACGGATACCTCAAAGCCGGCGTCCTCATACTGCTCTCTCCAGTCTTCGGCTATATCGTTTTTGGCGTGCTCTCCGGCAACGAACATCAATGGCACCAGACACACCCGCTTAAGCCCCGAGGCCTTGACCTCACTCATTGCGTCATCACTCGTCGGGAAGCCCTCTATCGTCCCCACAAAGACATTGTCATGCCCGAGCTGACGTAGTACATAGGAGATCATCGTGTACTGAGCCGTCGAGGAGTCGTACGTACCATGCCCGACCCACGCATAGGCTGTATCGGCACGATAGCCCGAAGTCATTGCATCCACGAGCCGGTAGTAGTCGAGAGGGAGGAAGAGCAAGGGCGTCCCCACTCGGACATCGTCGAAGAGGTCTTTATGCTGCGCCACATCCCTACGTATGGATGCCATCTCCACTCCATCTATGATTACCGTCGGTTGCACTATGATGTGTGTGTACCCCTCTTGCCGAAGAGCTTCGAGCGTCTCCGGCAGATTAGGCTTCGGTGTCCCCCTGTTTCGAAGACGCTTCAGGATAATCCGTGAAGTGTAAGCCTCCCTTACTTCGATGTCGGGGTAGGCCTCACGGACCCTCGCATTGATTGCATCTATCGTCTTCGTTCGGGTATCGGCATGGGTGGTACCGAAGTGCGCCATCACTATGGCAGCACGCTTACCTTCAGGGATGGTCTCAAAGAAGGGAGCCTCTTCGAAGTTCGGCATCCGACCTACGTGCTCTGCTCTCGGGTCACGCGTCATATCGATATGATGAGGATACATATAATTATGTAAGATTACCAAGTGATGATTTTTTTCTTCAATGCAAAAGTACTCCTATTTTCTCAACTTTCAAACCATCGATCCCCGGGGATTGAGGGAAAATGCCCTAAGACGCCTTAGGGCAGCTCCGCTACGACCTATGCCCCGATTACGTCGGAGTAGAAGTCACTCCCGAGATACAATCTTCTGATATCGGACATGTACTTTGAGATTTCCGGTTACAGACTTATATTCAGTCCCGGATTATTACTTTTCAGCCGCTGAAAAGTAGTTCCCCGTCCCCGATCAGCAGCTTTCCGTCCCTGAAAACCACTTCAGATGCGGTAGCAGCAAGTTTTCCTACGACACCCATACCAGTTCTCTACGGGGACCTGTGATAAAGAGGCTGCACCATGACCCTACTCATGATACAGCCTCTATATAGCAATCTCGTACTCTGTACCGACTTACTCTTCAGAGAAGCGAAGCACAAGTGCCCCATGGGGCGGGATAGTCACAGCTACCGTCTCGCGGCTCGACAGCATGGCGATACCTCGCCTGCCCGTGAGGAGGTCGCAGACGATGCAGGGCTTATGGTCCTCTATCCCAAGCACCTCGAATGCGTGCTCGGGTATCGTCACCTCATAACTGTGGGGAGCATCGGCAAAGTTCACGGCAACAAGGATCGTCTCCTCGCCTGTGCTGCGGAGGAAGAGGTAG